>VERC01000044.1 GCA_018882825.1 Acidimicrobiia bacterium
AGGAGGGTGAGGTCGAGAGTCCGAGTCCGCGTCCCCGCCGTATGGCGTCCGTTCCCGACCTCGTCGACGAGGAACCGGCGGCTGCACCGGAGGTGGCACCGGCTGCGGCCGAGGTCATCGACGATCAGGCCTGGATCGCGTCCCGCGACGAGTCGATCGCCCCGATCACCTCGTCGCTCACCCGTCGCATCAAGCGGGCCCTCTCCGACGAGCAGAACGAACTCCTGGCGTCGGTGGGCACGATCATGCCCAAGCAGTCGGCCATCGCCCTGCTGCCGCTGCCCGAGGCGCAGATCGAACGTTTCGAGGACCTCGCCCTCCCGGCGCTGGCCGATGCCGCCGCCGCCGGTGCGTCGTTGATGCCGAGCGGCGTGAAGACGACGCACACCTCGGTGGGTGATCTCGCCTCGGAACTGGCGTCCATGATCGTCATGCCCTTGCGGGAGCGCATCGAGTCGGCGATGTCCGAGGCCGCCAGTGACAAGGACGACCTCTCCCGGCTCATCCGCGCCACCTATCGGGAGTGGAAGGGATCACGGGTCGATCACGAGGTCGACTTCGCCGTGCGCTCGGCCTGCAATCGCGGGATGCTCGACCGCCTGACCCGAGGGTCGAAGGTCCGTTGGGTGGTGGCCGAGGCCGACGAGCCCTCGCCCGATTGCGAGGACAACGCCCTGGCCGGCGCCATCTCGAGTGGCAAGCCCTTCCCCACCGGGCACATCGCGCCGCCGTTGCACCCGGGATGTCACTGTGCGGTCATGCCGGTGAGCGACTGATCCGACCCGCGGTCGTCACCGGTCGATCCGACCCGTAGGCTCGGGCACGATGCGCGTTCCCACCGACATGCCCCAACGTCGACGGCGGGTCTCCCGGGGCCGGCTGGCGATCATCATCCTCGTCGGAGTCGGCGCGTTGCTGTTCCTGTCGGTGCGGGGGCTGGCCGAGTTCTGGACCGACTACCTGTGGTTCGACTCCCTCGGGGTGCGCTCGGTGTTCACCGGCATCATCGGCGCGCGGATCGCTCTGGGTGCCATCTTCACCCTCGCCTTCTTCGTACTCGCCTTCGTCAACCTCCTCGTCGCCGACCGGATCGGCCCCGCCGAACGGCCGTCGGGACCCGAGGGTGATGTGCTCGATCGCTACCACGCCACCATCGGTCGCCGGTCGTTGTTGGTCAAGATCGTCGTGTCGCTGGTGCTGGCGCTGCTCACCGGTCTGGGCATGTCGAGTGACTGGCGCCAGTGGTTGCTGTTCACCAACGGCGGCAGTTTCGGCATCGACGACGCCACCTTCCAGACCGACGTGGGCTTCTACGTGTTCAAGTTGCCCTTCTACACCTCGGTGGTGAACTGGCTGTTCGCCGCCGGCGTGATCATCCTCATGATGACGATCGTCGCCCATTACGTGAACGGCGGCATCCGACTGCAGGTGCCGGGCCAGCGCGTGACCCCGCAGGTCAAGGCCCACGTGTCGGTCATCCTCGGACTGCTGGCGCTGGTGAAGATGGCCGACTACTGGCTGCAGCGCTACGCCCTGACCTACTCGACGCGGGGCACCGTCGACGGCGCCACCTATACCGACGTCAAGGCCCAGCTGCCGGCGATCTACCTGTTGATGATCATCGCCGCCCTCTCCTTCGTGTTGTTCATCGTCAACATCTGGCGGCGGGGCTGGACGCTCCCGGTGGTGGCCGTCGGCCTGTGGGCGCTCGTCTCGTTGGTGGCCGGTGTCATCTATCCGGCCTTCATCCAGCGGTTCGTGGTGGAACCCGAGGAGTCGGCCCCGAGACCCCGTACATCGATCACAACATCGCCGCCACGCGCCAGGCCCTGGGGCTCGACGAGGTCGACACGCAGCCGTTCATCTACAGCCAGGACAAGGCCGTCGCCACCCAGAACATCAACGCCAATCCGGGCACGATCCGCAACGTCAGGCTGCTCGATCCCTCGATCGTGAACCCCACCTTCCAGCGGCTGCAGAGCCAGTACGCCGCCTACCGGTTCAATCAACTCGACGTCGACCGCTATCCGATCCGCACCCCGGGTGGCGAGATCGCCACCACGCAGGTGGTGTTGGGCGCGCGCGACCTCGATGTGAACGGCATCCCCCAGAAGTCGTGGGAGGGCCAGCACCTCGCCTACACCCACGGCTACGGCGTGGCCCTGGCGCCGGCCAACGCCACCACCACCCAGGGTCGTCCGGACTTCCTGATCCGCAACGTGCCCGTCGTCGAGGACCGGGCCCGCATCGACGTGTCCATCGACACGCCCCAGACCTACTTCGGTGAGAACGTCGGCGGCTACGCCGTCACCAATGCCACCCGCGAGGAGGTCGATTACGTCGAGATCGACGGGTCGACCAAGTTCACGCAGTACTCCGGCGCCGGCGGTGTGAACATCGGCTCGTTCGCCCGTAAGGCCGCCTATGCGCTGCGGTTCTCCGACTGGAACCTGCTCGTCTCGAACTTCATCAACTCCGATTCGCGCATCATCTACCAGCGCGACGTGCGCAATCGGATCGAGCAGGTGGCGCCGTTCATGCAGTTCGATGCCGACCCGTATCCGGTGGTCTCCGGTGGTCGCATCGTCTACATCTTCGACGGCTACACCACGACCGATCGCTATCCGAATGCCCAGCGCGCCGATTCGAGCGGACTCCCCGCGGCCAGCGGACTGTCGGGGGCGCGCTTCAACTACGTGCGCAACTCCGTGAAGGCCGTGGTCGACGCCTACGACGGTTCGGTGAAGCTCTATGTGGTCGATCCCTCCGACCCGATTGTGCGGGCATGGGAGAAGGCGTTCCCGGCGCTGTTCGCCGGTGTCGACGAGATGCCGGCCGGTCTGAAGGCGCACTGGCGCTATCCGGAGGATCTCTTCCGGGTCCAGACCAACATGTACGGCCGCTACCACATCTCCGATCCGCGGGCGTTCTACGAGAAGACCTCGAGTTGGTCGGTGGCCCAGGACCCGGGCGCCACGGCGGCCACCACCACGGCCATCGTCACCAACAGTGGGCTGCTCACCGCCGGCACCCCGGTGCGGGCCCGCGAGGTGCGCATCGACCCGGCGTACATGTTGGTGCGGTTGCCGGGTCAGGACTCGGAGTCGTTCGTGATGCTCCGCCCGTTCGTCCCCTACTCCGAGGACGACTCCAAGAAGACCCTGACCTCGTTCATGGTCGCCAACTCCGATCCGGCCCAGTACGGGAAGCTGACCGTCTTCGAGATGCCGTCCGGTTTCAACATCGACGGTCCCTCGATCGTGAACGCCAACATCCTCGCCGATCAGGCCGTGTCGGCCCGCCTGACGCTGCTCAACCAGCAGGGCTCGAAGGCGCAGCTCGGCGATCTCGTGCTCGTGCCGGTGGGCAATTCCATCGTGTACGTGCGACCGTTGTACGTGTCGTCGGACAACACCACGGCGGTGCCCGAACTCAAGGAGGTCATCGCCGTGTTCGGCGGTGAGGTCGTGATGCGACCCACCCTCAAGGAGGCCATACGGGTGCTGTTCCCGGGAGCCAGCCCCGAGACGTTCGAGTCGGTCACCGCCGATCAACCGGACGCCGGGGGCGGCAACGGCTCCGGCTCGACCACGACCTCGACGACCATCCCCGGTCTGTCCACGACCACGACGACGACGGTGCCCAGCACGGGCAATGCCACCAAGGACCAGTTGATCGATCAAGCCGCCCGGGCGCTGGTCGATGCCGACGCCGCCCTGCGCAACGGTGATCTCGCCGGGTACCAGGCCAAGGTGCGCGAGGCGCAGGCCCTGTTGTCACGGGTCCAGGCCTCCGCCTGAGCCCGACCGTCGTCACAGCCGCCAGATGCGGGCGGCGTTGTCGCAGATGATCTTGCGCTTCTCGTCGGCGGGAATGTCGGCGAAGGCGCGTTCGATGAGGTCCTGGGAATCGGGCCAACTCGTCACCGGATGGGGGAAGTCGGTCGACCACAGCATGTTGTCGACGCCCACCTTGTGGCGCAGCAGGGTCAGCGCATCGGGTTCGTCGATGAACGTCACCGCGATGTTGCGGTGGAAGTAGGTGCTGGGGAGCTCCGAGATGTGCTCGAACGAGTAGCCCTGTCGCAGCACCATGTCGTCGATGACGTCGAGGTACCACGCGATCCACCCGAGGCCGGGTTCGACGAACACCAGCTGCAGCTCCGGATGGCGTTCGAGCACGCCTCCGAGGATCCACATGCCGAAGGCCTCGGCCGTCGACAGTGCCGCCATCGGCACCATCACGCCCTTGTAGGCGGTGGGGTCGCGACGGGTGAGGTCGTCGAGGTTGGTGTTCACCCCGATGTGACAGGCCAGGGGAAGACCGACCTCGCCGATGGCGTCCCACAGGGGGGCGTAGCGCTCGTCGTAGTAGTCGGGTTGTCCGATCTCGGTGGGAAACACCGGGATCTGGAGGGCCTTGGCCCCATCGGCCGCCACCCGCTGCACCTCGGCGATGGCCGTGGGGATGTCGTTGATGGGGATCTGGTAGTTGACGATCAGCCGGCGCGGGTCGGCCGAGGCGAACTCGGTGAGCACGTCGTTGAAGGCGCGGGTCGCCTCGGCGATGCCTTCGCGCATGTTGCGGATGTAGCGGAAGGCCGACACCTCCGAGTAGATGACCTCGACGTCGATGCCGTCGAGGTCCATGTCGGCCAGTCGCGAGGGGCCGTCGCCGTATCCGGCGCGGGAGAACGCCGCATGCTGGTTGCGGGTCATGGCGTCCATGTTCACCTTGGCCTGGGCCATGTTGGCCGCCATCGCTGCGGCGAAGGCCTGTTGGGCCTCGTCGTAGGCCGCGTGCCAGCGGGTGGCGAGCTTCGCCTTGATCTGGTCCTGGGTGATGGCCACGTGCGAATCGGCCGAGATGACGCGTTCACCGTTGCGGTCGAGGACGATCGCCGACTCGGTCAGGGCGGTGGGTGGGTTCATGGCTCCTCCGTTCGGATGGTCGTGTCGGTGTTCGGGTGTCAGCGGTTCCGGGCGCCGAGGATGGTGCCACTGCGGCCGGCGGTGACCAGCACGTGGCGGGCGCCGTCGATCTGGTTCGCGGCCGTGCCCCGCAATTGACGCACGCCCTCCACGATGTTGTTCATGCCGTGGATGTAGCCCTCGCCCAGCAGGCCGCCGTTGGTGTTCACCGGCAGTGAACCGCCGCGCCCGATGTGGCCGTCGGCGATGAAGTCGCGGGCTTCACCCCGACCGCAGAAGCCGAAGGCCTCGAGCTGTTGGAACACGATGGGGCTGAAGTTCTCGTAGATCATGGCCACGTCGATGTCGTCGGGCGTGAGTCCGGCGCGGGCGTACAGGTCGGCTCCGAGGCTGGCGCCCTCGTCGAACCACGAGAGATCGTCATGGAAGTAGTTGAACATCTCGTGCCCGTCACGCAGGTGCATGGCTCCGTTGGCCAGGATGTCCACCCAGTCGGCGCCATGGGCCTCGGCCCGTTCGGCGCTGGTCACCACCAGTGCCACGCCGCCGTCGGACTCCAGACAGCAGTCGAGTTTGCGCAGGATCGGTTCCACGATCCAGCGCGACGCCTGATGATCGGCCAGGGTGATGGGTCGTTCGAAGAACTGGGCGTTGGGGTTCGTCGCCGCCCAGTCGCGGGCCACCACCGTGTAGCGGCCGAAGTCCTCGTTGGTGAGGCCGAAGTCGTGCATGTAGCGCTGGAAGGTGAGGGAGTAGATCTTGGCCGGGGTGTCGAGGCCGAAGGGGACGGCCCAGTTCCACGCCGGGTCGGGACTCGGGCGCACGGGTTGCCCGAAACGGTGCTGCGAGCGCTCGTTGAACGCCCGGTAGATCAGCACCGCCTCGGCCTGACCGCTCTCCACCGCAGCGGCGGCCAACTGCACGGTGGCGTTGGCCCCACCTCCACCGCCCCGCGTGCGGGCGCTGAACCGGAGCAGTGGGATGCCCAGCGAGCGTATGAGGGCCAACTCGTCGTTGGTGTCCATCGAGAACGTCACCGAACCGTCGATCTCGTTCGAGGCGAACCCGGCGTCGCGCAGCGCGGCGATCGACGCCTCGGACGCCAGTCGCAGCGTCGATCGCCCCGAGTCCTGGGAGAACTCGGTGTGCCCGATACCGGCGATGACGGCGCGCCCCGGGTTCGTGCTCATCGCCCGGACCCGGCCAGACGGAACAGGGGGAGCACGGTGCCGTCGTGGTCGACGAAGCACACCTCGACCCGGGCATCGTTCAACGTGGGCGCCGGTTCGGCGTCGACGAGATTGGAGACGAGCCGGGTGCCCTCGTCGAGTTGCACGAGGATCACGATTCGCGGTTCGGCATCGGGTTCGGTGGGATGGCGCGACACGATCCACGTGAGGATCGTCCCGCGGCCCTGTGACTCGATCGCCCCCTGCTCGAGCGATCCGCATTCGGGGCACACGGGTGTCGGCGGATGGCGCACCGTGTCGCATGCCGCGCAGTGCTGGATGAGCAGTCGGCGCTGGGCCGCACCCTCCCAGAAGAAGGCATCGTCGAAGTCGAAGACCGGCGGGCGGATGGTCATCGGGCTCGCTCCTGTCGCAGTTCGGACTGCACCACGACCTTGTCGGCCAGCAACGCCTCGATCTCGGTGGCGTCGAGGCCCGACTCCTCGAGCAGGGCCACGGTGTCGTGACCGACCACCAGCGGAGGTCCGGCGATGCGACTCGGGGTGTCGGAGAAGGTCCACAACGCGCCGAACTGCTCGAATCGACCCACCTGCGCCTGGTGCATCGAGGTGACCAGACCGGCGTCACGGAACACCGGGTCGTCGAACAGCGCGAAGGCGAACCGGTCGTCGGCGATCTCGCAGGGCACACCGGCACCATCGAGGGTGGCGAACCAGTCAGCGGCGGTGCGGGAGGCGAACGCGACGTCGAGCACGGAGATGGCCGCGTCGTCGTCCAGTCCGTCCAGGGACACGCCGGTGGCGCTGGCCAGCGCCCGCCACTGCACGTCGTCGGCCACGGCCACGCACAGCCACCGGTCGGCGCACCGCCAAAGTCGCAGGCGCGGTCCGGTGCCCAGTTGATCGGCCCGGACCTTGGCCCGGGGCACTCCGGCGCCGGTGGCGGCATCGACCCACGCATAGGAGGTGTTGACCAGACAGGCGCCGAGGATCGAGGTCGACACGAACTGACCCTCGCCCGTGCGGTCACGGTGGAGCAGCGCGCCGATCATCCCGATCGCCGACAGGAACCCGTTGCCGGTGTCGCCGAAGGAGGTGAGGCTCCACAGCGGTTTGCCGCCATCGTCGAGCCCACCGTCCTCCCATTCCACGCCGGCCAGACAGGCCCCGGTCTGATCGTTGCCCGGCAGGTGGGCGCGACTGCGGTCGAAGCCCGAGGTGTGGCAGTAGATCAGGTCGGGTTTGCTGCGGCGCAGCGACTCGTAGTCGACGCCGAGACGCACGGCGGCCTCGTAGCGCATGTTGTGCTGTACGACATCGGCGCGCGCCACCAACCGGTGCAGCACCGCAAGACCACGCGGGTCCTTGAGGTCGACGGCGATCGACTGCTTGCCCCGGTTGGCGGTGAAGGCGATGTGGGTCGAGTGCCAGAACATGTCCCACGGGGTGTTGACCTTGATGACGGTCGCCCCGAGATCGGAGAGCAACTGCGTGCCGAAGGGGCCGGCGATGGCCAGCCCCAGATCGAGCACCACCACTCCCTCCAACGGGTGGTCCCGGTCGCGCCCGGCCGTGGCATCGGCCGCCGGAGCCGGCGCGGGCAGGTCCAGTTCGGCCAGCACCTCGGTGGTGTGCTGCCCGATGGTCGGTGCCGGTCCCCGGGGGCCGCCGGGCGTGGCCGACATGTCCAGCACCCGGCCCACGTGGCGGATGGACCCCACCTCGGGGTCATCGACCGTGGTCACCATGCCCTCGTCGATGAGTGCCGTGTCGCAGAGCGCGGCCTCCGGCGAACGCACCGCCTGCAGGGGCACTCCGGCCTCGGCGGCCGTGGCCACCCAGTCGGCAGCATCGAAGCGGGCGAAGGCCGCGGCCATCTCCGGGTGGTAGTGGGCCAGCGCCACCAGTTCGCTGTAGTCCGGTCCGATGCGGGACGGATCCTGACTCGGCTTGGTGATCGAGTCGTCGACGCTGAGCCGATCGCCTCGCGACACGCCGAGGGCGAAGGCGGGATTGGGCACCCAGTTCTGCACCCAGGTGCCGTCGGCGCAACGGAAGTGCCCTTTGGATCCGCGCGGATCGAAGATCCAACTCAGGTACCCGGGGGCGTGGGGATCCTCGGGCCGCTGCCACGCGCCGGTGGTGCTGACCAGCACGCCCTGCAGCAGTGACGTCTCCACCCATTGCCCACGCCCGGTGTGAGCGCGCGCATACAGCGCCGCGCACACTCCCGTGGTGGCCAGATAGGCAGCGCCGAGACTGGGCCAGCGCGACTGGGGGAACAGTGGCCCCTCGCGCTCGGGACCGTCGGCGCAGCCGGGGGGGATGTCGAGATCGGCCAGTTCCACCGGCAGACCGCACAATCGTCCGATGGACGTGCCCACCCAGCCACGCTGTTCGAAGTGCAGTCCGGTGCGCGCCGCCACCAGCGCGTCGATGGCCGGTCGATCCTCGAGTCCGACATGACGCCCGTAGGCGGTGATGGAGCACAGCACCAGTCGCGGGTTGCGGGCGCGCAGCGCGTCCCAGTCCAGACCGAGTGACGCCGCCTCGCCGACCGGGAAGGACTCGACCACCACATCGGCCCGATCGCACAGGGCCAGCACCCGGTCTCGCTCGGCCTCGATCCCCAGATCGAGCACGACGCTGCGCGTGCCCCGGGCCCACACCCGGGCCCCGGACTCGGTGGTGCGCAGCCGATCACCGCCGGGTGGCTCGACCTTCACCACGTCGGCGCCCTGGTCGGCCAGCAGCATGGTCGTGATGGCGCCGGCCACTCCGGTGGAGAGGTCGACGACCCGGAATCCCCCCAATGGACCGGTCATCTCCGCATCCTCGCCGCCGGCGGCGTCGGCGGCAAGCAGCGTCGTCGACCGGGGTCTACTCCTCGACGAACCCGGCCTCGGCACCCGTGGCCAGCACGTGCTTGAGGATCTTGCCGCTCGGGTTGCGGGGCAGTGGCGTCGTGCGCAGTTCGACGTAGGCCGGCACCTTGTAGGCGGAGAGTTGTGCCCGACAGTGCTCGTGGACGTCGAGGTCGGTGACCGTCGTGTCGGGGGCCACCACCACGATGGCCTTCACCTCCTGCCCGAGCAGGTCGTGGTCGACGCCGATCACGGCCGTCTCGATCACGCCGGGGATCTCCTCGATGCAGTTCTCGACCTCGAACGGGTAGATGTTCTCGCCGCCGCGGATGATGAGGTCGCGTTTGCGGGTGGCGATGTAGATCACGTCGTTCTCGATGCGGCCGAAGTCGCCGGTGTTGAACCAGCGTCCGGGGAAGAAGGCCTCGGCGTTGGCCTGCGGATGACGGAAGTACTCGGTCATCAGCAGCGGCGAACGCACGCAGATGTTCCCCTCGCCGCCCTCGGGCAGCACGTCGCCCTCGTCGTCGCGGATGGTGACCTCGATGGTGGGCAGGGCCGGGCCGATGCACTCGGGTGAGGCCTCCAGCATCCAGTTGGGGGCGAAGCACACCAGCGAGCCGGTCTCGGTCGATCCGTACCCCGTCGACATGGTGTGGTCGAGATGGGGGAATCGTTGCGTCACCCGGCGGATGATCTCGGGGGTGGTGGCCGATCCGCCCATGCCCACCGACAGCACCTGCGACGGGGGGATCTCGGCGCAGCGATCCGAGTCCACGAGGCGCAGGATGTGCGTGCCCGTGCCCCCGATGATGTTGACGCCGTTGGCGATGATGAAGTCGATCACCGGGTCGGCCTCGAAGCGCTTCGTGTACCACGCCGTCGTCGAACCCGTCTGGATCGAGTTCACCGTGGCGCCCAGACCGGAGACGTGGAACAGGGGGAACACGGCCAGGCGTGTCGGCGGGGGACCGCCGCTGCCACCGGTGAGTCCGGCCATCACCATCGTGCGGGCGCCGATGAAGTTCTGCAGCGTCGAGTAGTGCACCACGCTGCGATGCGACAGCACCGCGGCCTTGGGGCGACCGGTGGTGCCGCTGGTGAAGATGAGGATGGCGGCGTCGTCCTCGGCGATGGGGTTCGACGGCAGCGGCGCGTCGGGGGCGTAGGTCAGCATCGTCGCCAGGTCGTCATCGAGGTCGAAGCGGGGCGTGGTCACCTCGGCGCCGAGACGCTCGGCCCGCTTGGCGTCGAACAGCAACAACTTCGGTTCGGTGAGGTCGAGGGCGTGCTGCATCTCCGACTCGGTCCACCACCCGTTCATGGCGACGTTGACCGCCCCCATCGACAGCAGCGCCCAGAACGAGACGATCCATCCGTAGGAGTTCGCCCCGCAGATGGCGACACGATCGCCATGGCCGATCCCGTGTTCGCGTTGCAGCCACGCCGCAGTGGAGGCCACGTCGTCGCGGAACCCGGCGAAGGTGACCGTCCGGCCGTCGTCGAAGACCATCGAGGTGCGGTCGCCGAACTCGAACGAGTTCTCCAGCACCTCGCGCAAGGAGCGGGCCCGGTTGCGCAGCACGCCCATCGTCTCGCCCTGCACCACCGTCGACTCCACCTCGAACGGAGCCCCCGGTCCGGTGAGCAGCGCGGTGGCCTCGTGCAACTGGGTCAGCAGCGGATGGGTGTGCGCGGGTCCGTCGTGGGTGGTCACTGGTCCTCCGGGGGTCGGGAACCCAGTCTGTCATCGCGGCGTCGTCTAGGTTCCCGGGCGCGGTCATCGACGCCGAGGGAGGGCCGGATGCACAAGGGATCGGGCTCGCTCATGGGGCGCCCACGATGACGATCCTGACGTCGGGCGCCCGGATGGTGGTGACCGGGGCCGCCGGGTTCCTCGGTTCCCACATGGTGGCTCGACTGCTCGACGCCGGGGTCGAGGTCGTCGGCCTCGACGACCTCTCCTCGGGGCGGGTCGACAACCTGGCCGCGGTGATGTCGAACCCCTCGTTCGAACTGCGGGTGGCCGACGTCAGCGACGGGTTCACCGTCGACGGAGCGGTCGACGCGGTGCTGCACCTGGCCAGTCCGGCTTCGCCGGTCGACTACCTGGCCCGACCGATCGAGACGCTGCGCGTCGGCAGCGAGGGCACGCGCGCGGCACTCGAACTGGCCCTCGATCGCTCGGCCCGCTTCTTCCTCTCGTCCACCAGCGAGATCTACGGCGATCCACTGGTGCACCCGCAGCCCGAGACGTACTGGGGCAACGTGAATCCCATCGGTGTGCGCAGCGTGTACGACGAGGCCAAGCGGTATGCCGAGGCCCTCACCTACGCCCATGCTCGCGCCCACGGACTCGACGTGCGGGTGGCGCGCATCTTCAACACCTACGGACCGCACATGCGCCCCGACGACGGTCGGGTGGTGTCGAACTTCATCGTGCAGGCCCTGTCCGGACACGACCTCACCGTCTACGGCGACGGCCGACAGACACGTTCGTTCTGCTATGTCGACGACGAGATCGACGGACTTCTGGCCCTGCTGGACTCCGACGTCGAGGATCCGGTCAACATCGGGAACGACGGCGAGTTCGACATGCTCACTCTGGCCGAGCTCGTCCTCGAGTTGACCGGCTCCTCGTCGCGCATCGTGCACGAGGATCTCCCGCTCGACGATCCCAGGGTGCGTCGTCCCGACCTCACCCGGGCCCGGACCGAGTTGGGATGGGAACCCCGGGTGTCACTGCGCGACGGACTGATACCGACGATCGCGTACTTCGCGTCGATCACTCCGTCGGCCTGATCGACACGGCGTCACCGATGGGCGATGCTGGGTCCGTGGCAGGCATGCTCGACGACAAGGTCGCTCTCATCAGCGGGTGTGGCGCCGGGATCGGCCGGGCCGTGGCGCACCGGTTCGCCCGGGAGGGTGCGGTGCTGTGGCTCAACGACCTGCGTTCCGACGCCTTCGACACCGTGTTGGCCGAGGTGCGGGCGCTGGGGGCCACCGCCGAGGGGTTGCCCGGTGACATGACCGATCCGGCCTTCGTGCGGGCCTGGGTCGACGACGCGGCCGCCGAGCACGGGCGCATCGACGTGCTCTACAACAACGTGGGCGTGTCGCGTTCGGGTCTGGTCGCCGACATCACCGACGAGGACTGGCGCTTCGTGCAGTCGACGACACTCGACTCGGTGTTCTTCGCCACCCGGGCGGTGCTGCCCCACATGGTCGCCGCCGGCGGGGGATCGATCGTGTCGATGTCCTCGGGCGCCGGCATCGGCGGCCACTACGACCTGGGTGGCTATGCCGCAGCGAAGGCCGCGGTCATCAACCTCATGGAGACGGTGGCCACCGAGTACGGCCGCCACGGCGTGCGCGCCAACGCCGTCACGCCCGGACCCACCGAGACGGCACCGCTCCTCGCCCATCTGGAGACCCGACCGGGAGGTGTCGCCGCCCACGTCGCCGATCTTGACCTGGCGCGGCTGTCACGACCCGAGGAGGTGGCCGCCATCGTGTGTTGGCTGGCCTCCGACCACTCGTCCACCA
>VERC01000045.1 GCA_018882825.1 Acidimicrobiia bacterium
GCGTGCGGACCTGGGAGAGTTCCTCGGTGGGCTCCACCCCGAGGAGGCGGACGGCACGGTTGGCCGCGCCCTGCAGGAATCCGATCACCGGACCGAACACCGTCCCGTAGACCCGCACGACCGGGGCCAACAGGTACGCCGCCGACTCGGGCCTCGCCACGGCCAGACCCTTGGGTATGAGTTCACCGACGACCATCTGCACGATCGTGGCCACGGCGATGGCGACCGCCAGGGACACGACCCTCACCGCCGATCCGCCCACCAACGGCTCGAGCACCGGTCGCAGCAGTGTGGCGATCGACGGTTCGGTGAGCAGACCGATCAACAACGACGTGACCGTGATCCCGAGCTGCGCCCCGGACAGATGGAACGACAACCTCCGCAACAGGGCCATCGTGCTGCGAGCGCGGCGCCGACCCTCGGCCGCGTCGCGTTCGACCTTCGTGCGATCCACGGCCACGAGCGCGAACTCGGCGGCCACGAAGAACCCGTTGGCCACGATGAGCACGAGCACGGCGATGAGAGCGGCCGTCGTCATCGGCCCTCCCGTCCCCATGCCCACCATCGATCGTGCCGGCGTTCGAGCCCGAGCGGCGTGCCGAAGCAGGCCGACAGCGAACCCTCGTCGAGCACCGAGTCGATGGGACCGGTGGCCATCACCGCGCCGTCGCGCAGCAACAACACCCGGTCGAAGCCGACGGGGATCTCCTCCACATGATGGGTGACCAGCACGATCGCGGGACTGTCCTCGGCGGCGGCGAGCACACCGAGGCCGCGCACGAGATCCTCACGTCCGGCGAGGTCGAGGCCGGCGGTCGGTTCGTCGAACAGCAGCAGACCGGGATCGTTCATGAGGGTCCGGGCCAGGAGCACCCGCTGACGTTCGCCCGAGCTCAGGGTCACGAACGTGCGATCGGCGAGCGCCCCGATCTCCATCCGCTCGAGACATGTCATGGCCCGTTGGCGATCGGCCTCGTCGTAGGTGTGCCACCACGGTTCCAGGGCCGCGTTCTTCGCCGTCATGACGATCTCGCGAGGCGTGAGATCGCCGCGCAACCGATCGGCCATGCCCGCACTGGCCACACCGATCCGTCGCCGCAGGGTCCGCACGTCGGTCCGACCGATTCGCTCGCCGAGCACCTCGACGACTCCCGAGGACGGATGGGACCACGTGGACGCGATCGACAACAACGACGACTTGCCGCATCCATTGCGGCCGAGCACCACCCAGTGCTCACCGGCTCCGACCGTCCATGTGACGTCGTCGAGGACGGCCCGTCCCTGACGGACGAGGGTGACCGAGTGGAGAACGAGTGCGGGAGGGTCGGTTCGACCCATCGACACCTACTTGTCGAGCAACAGGGCGAGCGCGACCGAGGCGAGGATGAAGACCACGGCGAACACCACCGTGATCCGGTCGAGGTTCTTCTCCACCACCGTCGAGCCCGCCGCCGATGCGCCCAGTCCGCCACCGAACATGTCCGAGAGGCCTCCGCCACGTCCGCTGTGGAGCAGCACGAGGAAGATCAGGCCGATGGCCGACAGGATCTGGATGGCGAGGACGACGATCAGCACGGCGGGAAACGGTAGCAGTCGACCCGTTCGGGCACGATTCGGCTCAGGCCAGTCGGAACTGGATGATCCGAGCGAACTCCTCGGCCTCCAACGACGCTCCCCCGACGAGGGCACCGTCGATGTCGGGCTGGCCCATCAGCTCGGCCACGTTGGAGGACTTCACCGAGCCGCCGTACTGGATGCGCACGGCGGCGGCGGCCTCGGCCCCCTTCATCTCGGCGACCTTGGCCCGAATCCATCCGCAGGCTTCCTGGGCATCGGCGGCACTGGCGGTCTGACCGGTTCCGATGGCCCAGATCGGCTCGTAGGCGATCACCATCGACGCCACCTGGTCCGGCTTCAGCGCATCGATGCCGGCGTGGATCTGTCCGGTGACGATGCCGTGGGCGGCGCCGGCCTCGCGCTCGGCGAGCGTCTCCCCGCAGCACAGGATCGGGGTCATGCCGTGGGCGAAGACCGCACCGACCTTGCGCTGCACGATCACGTCGGTGTCACCGAACAGCTGACGGCGCTCACTGTGACCGACGATCACGTACGACACGTTCAACTTGGCGAGGAACACCGGCGACACCTCACCGGTGTAGGCACCGTTCGCCTCCCAGTGACAGTTCTGCGCGCCGATGGCGATCGGGACCTTCTCGCTCTCGAGGAACGTCTGCACGGTGCGGATGTCGGTGAACGGCGGGTGCACCGACACGTCGACCGACTCCGTGTCCTCCTTGGTGAGGAGGTAGCGGAGCTTGTCGAGCAATGCGGTGGCCTCGAAGTGATTCAGGTTCATCTTCCAGTTACCGGAGATGAGTGGCGTGCGTTCAGGCATTGGGTGCTCCTCGTAGGGCCGCGAGTCCGGGCAGGTCGCCGTTCTCGAGCAACTCGAGCGACGCGCCACCACCGGTGGAGACGTGATCGACCTCGGCGGCGAGCCCGAACGAGTCGAGCGCCGCGGCCGAATCACCACCGCCGACGACGGTGAATCCACGGGCTTCGGCCATCGACTCGGCCACGACCCGGGTGCCGGCGGCGAAACGCGGGTCCTCGAACACACCCATCGGCCCGTTCCAGAACACGGTGCGGGCCTCGGCGATGATCTCGGCGAACTCGGCCGCTGTGCCCGGACCGATGTCGAGTCCCTTCCAGCCGTCGGGCAGGTCGGCGCCCAACTGGCGCACCTCCCCACCGGCCGACGGATCCATGAGCACGCCACCCGGTCCGAGCGCGGTGACGTCGTGGGGGATGTGGATCGTCACGTCGGATTCCAGAAGACGCCGGCAGGTCTCGATCTGGTCGACCTCGAGCAGCGAATCGCCAACGGCATGACCCTGCGCGGCCAGGAACGTGAAACACATCCCGCCCCCGATCACGAGGGCGTCGGCCACCTTCGACAGCGCGTCGATGACACCGAGCTTGTCGGACACCTTCGAACCACCGAGGATCACCACGAACGGTCGCTTCGGATCGGAGCGCAGTGGCAGCAGCACATCGACCTCGCGCTGCAGGAGCCGCCCGGCCGCCGAGGGGAGGAACCGCGGCGGACCGACGATCGAGGCGTGGGCACGGTGCGAGGCACCGAAGGCGTCGTTGACGAACAGGTCCTGCCCGTCGATCAGTCGTTGGACGAACTCGGGAGCATCGGCCGTCTCACCCGGATCGAAGCGAAGGTTGTCGAGCAGCTCGACGCCCGGCGCGAGTTCGGCCAGACGTCGCCGGACCGGCTCGACCGAATAGCGAGGATCGGGCGCGCCCTTGGGTCGTCCGAGGTGGGTGCACGCCGTGACCGTCGCGCCTCGTGACGTGAGGAACTCGATGGTGGGAAGTGCGGCGCGGATCCGGAAGTCGTCGACGATCTCCCCATCGGTGATGGGAACATTGAAGTCGGCCCGGAGCAGGACCCGGCGACCGTCGAGATCACCCAGATCCTCGAGAGAGGGGACGGACACGGCGCCGACTACTTCGACGCTCCGGCCATGACCTCGACGAGATCGACCAGACGGTTCGAGTAGCCCCACTCGTTGTCGTACCAGCCGAGCACCTTCACCAGGTTGCCCATCGCCATGGTGAGCTTCGAATCGAAGGTGCACGAGGCCGGCGAACCGACGATGTCGGAGGAGACGATGTCCTCGTCGCAGTACACGAGCACCTTGGCCAACTTGCCCGAGGCCGCCGCTGCGGCGAACGCCTCGTTGACCTGCTCGACCGTGACATCGGTCTTCAGCACGCCCACGAAATCGGTGATGGAACCATCGGGGATGGGCACGCGCAGCGCAGTGCCGTCGAGCTTGCCCTTCATGGCCTCCAGTACGAGACCGGTGGCACGGGCGGCACCGGTCGACGACGGCGTGATGTTGACCGCCGATGCGCGTGCCCGGCGCAGGTCGGAGTGCGGGCCGTCGACCAGGTTCTGGTCACCGGTGTAGGCGTGCACGGTGGTCATCAGACCCTTCTCGACACCGAAGGCGTCGTCGAGGACCTTGATCATCGGCACGAAGCAGTTGGTCGTGCACGAGGCGTTGGACACGACCTTGTGCGTCGCCGGGTCGAAGGTGTCGTCGTTCACGCCGACGACGAAGGTGGCATCGGCGTTGGTGGCCGGAGCCGAGACGATCACGTAGGGAGCGCCGGCCGCCAGGTGGGCGGCGGCCTTGTCGCGGTCGGTGAAGAAACCGGTGGACTCGACCACGATGTCGACGCCGAGTTCGGCCCACGGGAGTTCCTCGGGATTGCGGATGGCGGTGATCTGCAACTTCTTGCCGCCGACCACGATGCCGTCGTCGACAGCCTCGACCGGCACGCCCAACGGGCCCATCACCGAGTCGTACTTGAGCAGATGAGCCATGGCCGGGATGGAGCCGAGGTCGTTGGCGGCGACGATCTCCACGTCGGCCCCGGACTTCATCACCGCCCGGTAGAAGTTGCGGCCGATGCGGCCGAATCCGTTGACGCCGACGCGGATGGTCATGACTGGGACTGCCTCCTGGGGTGTCCGACGATCGTCTGCGTCGGTACGCCCCGACACAGCGGCACCGCCCTGGGAGGCGGGGCACGGGCGACATCATTGCCGACGCACCGGGTCCGCGCCGACACGGCGCCCGACCCGGCCGCACCCTCAGCGATCGACGTCCCGATGGGCGACCCGGACGTCCACTCCCCCGGTCCGCAGCGCCTCGGCCACCGCCTCGGCGATGGCCACCGACCGGTGTCGACCTCCCGTGCAACCGAACGAGATGGTCAGGTACGACTTCCCCTCCTCGACATAGGCCGGGACGAGCAGTGAGAGGAGCGGCACCATCCGCTCGAGGAACTCGGCGGTCAGGTCCTGACCGAGGACGTAGTCGCGGACCGGGCCATCGAGTCCGCTGAGGGGACGGAGGTCGTCGACCCAGTGCGGATTGGGGAGGAACCGACAATCGATCACCAGATCGGTGTCGAGCGGCAGCCCGTGCTTGTACCCGAACGAGGTGATGGTCGTCTGCATCCCGGCCGACGGTGCATCGGAAGCGAAGAGGTCCACCATGCGCGTGCGCAACTGGTGGACGTTGAGATCGGTGGTGTCGACCACCACATCGGCCTCCGCCCGCACCGACCCGAGCAGGTCCCGTTCGACCTCGATCGATTCGGCGAGGGAGCGTTCACCCGAGGCCAACGGGTGACGCCGCCGAGTGCTCTCGTAGCGCCGGACGAGCACATCGGTCGCCGCTTCGAGGTAGACGATGCGCAACCGATGACCCTGGCGCCGCAACGACGACAGGGCCGGCAGCACCTCGGCGTGGTACGGACCCGTGCCGACCACGAGTACGACGTTTGCGTAGGTCGAGCCCGGCGCCTGGGCCAACTCCGCCACCTTCGGGATGAGCGAGGGCGGCAGGTTGTCGATGACGAAGAAGCCGAGGTCCTCGAGGATGTCGGCCGCCTGGGAACGCCCGGCTCCCGAGAGACCCGCGATCACCACGAAGTCGCTCACGTCGGTCACGGTACTGCCGCCCACCGGACGGCGGCGGGACCGTCAGACCCGGCGGGCCACCAGCACGAGGAGCCGCGGGACGGTCGTGACCTCGGTGTACTCGGGCGCCCGTTCGACGAACCCCGGGGGCGGTGCCGGCTCGATCATGCGTTCCAGCACCAGTCCGGCATCGACCATCGCGTTGACGTAGCGACCGAGGGGCCGGTGCACGAACCGGATGAACACGCCCTTCTCCACCTCCTCGACGGTGGCGGCCTCGGGGAGGTAGGGCCCGATCCTCCAGTACTGCTCCTCCAGGATCTGGTCGTCGATCCACCCCGAACCCGGCGTCTGCAACAACGGATGGTTCAGACAGAACACGAAACGCCCACCGACGCGCAGCACCCGGGCCACTTCGGCGATGGCGGTGTCGAGATCGTCGATGTGCTCGAACACGAGACAACACACCACCGCATCGAACGACCGGTCGTCGAAGGGCAGCGCCTCGGCGCCGGCGCGCTGGTACTCCACTCCGCCCCCGCGTCGGACGGCCTCCTCGATCTGCCGCGCCGTCGGGTCGACCCCGACCACCCGGGCCCCGTGGGCGGCGGCGATGGCCCGCGCCACCTGCCCCTCACCGGTGCCGACCTCCAGCACCCGGGTGGAACCGGCGGTCCACTCCACGACGAGAGGGATGATCTGCTCGGTGTACTCGGGATCGGCGCCGTCGGTGAACTCCCGTTGCCACCACTCGGCGTGTCGCTCCCACAGTTCGGAATTGACATCCTCGGTCACGAATCCCGACCTCCTCGAGTCGGCGCTCCATGGATGGTGTTCCAGACGGCATCGGCCACGGCGTCCGGGAGCCAGGAAAGAGCCCGCAACTCCTCCGGCGTGGCCCGCATGACCGCCTTCAACCCGCCAAACTCGTCGATGAGTCGCTTGCGACGGACCGCCCCCAGACCGGGGATGCCGTCGAGCACCGAGGTGGTCATCCGCTTGCCCCGCAACTGGCGATGGAACGAGATGGCGAAGCGATGGGCCTCGTCGCGCACCCGCTGCAGCAGGAACAGCGCGTCGGACCCCCGTGGCACCTCGACCGGATCCGCCCGATGCGGCAGGTACACCTCCTCGAAGCGCTTGGCCAGGGAGGCCACGGGGATCTCCTCGTCCAGCCCCAGTTCCTCGAGCACCCGCACCGCCACCGACAGTTGCCCCTTGCCACCGTCGACCAGGAGCAGTTGGGGCGGATAGGCGAATTTGCCGGGGCGCTCGGCCACCGGCCGTGACCTCTCCTCGAGGTAGGCGGTGAACCGCCGGGTGAGGACCTCCTCCATGGCGGCGAAGTCGTCGTTCCCCTGGTCACCCCGGATGCGGAACCGTCGGTACTCGCGCTTGTCGGGCAGGCCGTCGGTGAGCACGACCATCGATCCGACGTAATCGCTGCCCTGGATGTGGCTCATGTCGAAGCACTCGATGCGCAGCGGCGCCTCGGGAAGTTCGAGGCGGGACTGCAGATCGTTGAGGGCCCGGGCGCGACTGTTGTGGTCGGCGGCGCGCTTCAGTCGATGGCGGGCGAACTCCTCGCGCGCGTTGTGCGTCACCGTCTCGATCAGCTCCCGTTTCGGTCCGCGCTGGGGCACGCGGATCGAGACCCGCGAGCCGCGCGCGCTCTCCAGCCACTCCTCGTACAACGCGACGTTGGCCGACTCGTGCGGCACCAGGACCTGCTTCGGGACTCCGAGCGGTGGCGGATCGCCGTAGAGCCCCTCGAGGATCCGGTCGACGACCTCGGCATCGGAGAGGTCCTCGGCCCGGTCGATCACGTACCCCTTGCGCCCCACCACCCGACCACGACGCACGAAGAACACCTGCACCGAGGCCTCGAGTTCGTCGCCGGCCACGCCGACGACGTCGAGGTCCTCGTCCCGTTCGAGCACCATCTGCTGGCGTTCGAGCACCTTCTGCACGGCGGCCAGTCGATCCCGGATACGGGCGGCGCGCTCGAACTCCAGACCGGCACTGGCCTCGGCCATCTCGGTCTCGAGGGCGGCGACGAATTCGTCGGTGTCGCCCTCCAGGAAGCGAATGAGGTCGTCGACCAGCGACGTGTACTCCTCGGTCGTCACCTCGCCGACACACGGTCCGGCGCACCGTTCGATGTGGAAGAGCAGACACGGTCGACCCAGTCGACTGTGACGCTGCAACTTGGCGTCGGAACAGGTGCGCACCGGGAAGGTGCGGATGAGACCATCCAGTGTCTCGCGGATGGCCCACGCGGCGGCATAGGGCCCGAAGTAGCGCACACCCTTGCGCCGGTCACCGCGCATGACCGTGGCCCGGGGCCATTCGTCGCCCACCGTCACGGCCAGGAACGGATACGACTTGTCGTCGCGCAGCTCGACGTTGAACCGGGGATCGTGCTGCTTGATGAGACTGTGCTCCAGCAGGAGCGCATCGAGTTCGGTCCGCACCTGGATCCACTCCACCGACTCGGCCGTCGCCACCATCTGGGCCGTGCGGGGTGGCAGCCCGGCGGGATCCCCGAAGTAGTTCGACAACCGCTGGCGGAGGCTCTTGGCCTTGCCCACGTAGATGATGCGGCCGTTGCCGTCCTTGAACTGGTACGAGCCCGGCTCGTCGGGGATCGTGCCGGCCGGCGGTCGCTGCACCACATCGCCATCGTACGGGGGGCGCGACGGGCCCGTTCGTGCCTATGCTGTCGATGCCGGCCTGGTATCCGGCAGTGAACCCATCTCCCGAGACCGACATCCCCGTGGCGTGGCGACCAGGCTGCCCCCACCGGTCACATCGGGCGACGCTCCACCCGCTCCACCTGCAGCACCCGAGAACCGAGACAGTCTGGAGAGCCACATGCGGCTCCAACTCCCGCTCCCCGAGCGGTACTCCGACGCAGCAGCCGATGAACTCGCCGATCGCATCGCCGCGGCCAAGGACCGTCTGGGCGAGCGACTGTTCGTGCTGGGGCACCACTATCAACGGGACGAGGTCATGCGCTGGGCCGACGCCCGAGGTGACTCGTTCCGTCTCTCGGTGCTGGCCAAGGAGCGGACCGACGCCGAGTACATCGTGTTCTGCGGCGTGCACTTCATGGCCGAATCGGCCGACATCCTCACCGGCGACCACCAGACCGTGATCCTCCCCGATCTCAACGCCGGCTGCTCGATGGCCGACATGGCCGACATCGACGAGGTCACCGAGGCGTGGGCGGCGCTGGCCCGCATCACCGACATCTCGAAGGTCGTACCCATCACCTACATGAACTCCTCGGCGGCGCTGAAGGCCTTCGTCGGTGAGCACGGTGGCGCCGTGTGCACCTCGTCGAACGCCCGGGCCGTGCTCCAGTGGGCCCTGTCCATCGGTGAGCGGACCGACGACGGCGCCGGGGGGCGGCAGGTGCTGTTCTTCCCCGATCAACACCTCGGCCGCAACACCGGGTTCGACCTCGGCTACGACGCAGCCGACATGCGGGTCTGGGATCCGCGACGAGAACTGGGCGGGCTGGACGAGGCCGACGTCAAGGAATCGACGCTGCTGCTGTGGAAGGGCCACTGCTCGGTCCATCAGCGATTCCGCCCCGAGCACATCGCTGCGTTCCGAGCCGATCACCCCGACGGGATCGTGATCGCCCATCCCGAGTGCTCCCACGAGGTGTGCGAACTCGCCGATCAGGTCGGCTCCACCGACTTCATCATCCGGGCGGTCGAGGCTGCACCGGCGGGCGCGGTGATCGGCGTCGGGACCGAGATCCACCTCGTCAACCGTCTCGATGCGGAGACACCCGACAAGACGGTGGTGTCCCTCGACCCGCTGGTGTGTCCGTGCTCGACGATGTTCCGCATCGATGCCGCGCACCTGTGCTGGGTGCTGGAGAACCTCGTGGACGGACGGGTGGTCAACCCGATCACGGTCGACGCGACCACGGCACGATGGGCCCGGGTGGCGCTCGATCGCATGCTCGAGATCACCTGACCCGACCCGGCGACACCGCGGACCGGTCCACCGGTGGCGCAGAACTCAGTCCAGTCCGAGCAGCGGTCGCAGGAAGTGGCCGGTGTGACTGTCGGGGGTCGACGCCACCGTCTCGGGGGTGCCCTCGACGACGACTTCGCCGCCGCCGCTCCCGCCCTCGGGACCGAGATCGATGAGCCAGTCGGCGGTCTTGATCACGTCGAGGTTGTGCTCGATGACGATGACGGTGTTGCCCTGATCGACGAGTCGGGACAACACGGTGAGGAGACGACGGATGTCCTCGAAGTGCAGGCCGGTGGTGGGCTCGTCGAGGATGTAGACGGTCCGGCCCGTCGAACGCTTGGCCAGTTCCGACGCCAACTTCACCCGCTGGGCCTCGCCCCCCGAGAGCGTGGTCGCCGGCTGACCGAGCCGGACGTACCCGAGCCCGACGTCGACCAGTGTCCTCAGGTGACGGGCGATCGCCGGCTGATTGGCGAAGAAGTCGACGCCGATCTCGCAACTCATGTCGAGGATGTCGGCGATGTTGTGGTCCTTGAAGGTGATGTCGAGGGTGTCGCGGTTGTAGCGGGCCCCCTTGCACACCTCGCACGGCACGTACACGTCGGGCAGGAAGTGCATCTCGATCTTGATGGTGCCGTCACCCGAACAGGCTTCGCAGCGACCACCGGCCACGTTGAACGAGAATCGGCCGGGCAGGTAGCCGCGCACCTTGGCCTCGTGGGTCTGGGCGAAGAGTTTGCGGATGTGATCGAACACGCCGATGTAGGTCGCCGGATTCGAGCGCGGAGTGCGGCCGATCGGCGACTGGTCGATGTTGATCACCTTGTCGACGAGGTCCATGCCCTCGACCCGTCGGTGCAGCCCGGGCGGGGTGCGCGAGCCATAGACCTGCTGCATGAGCGCCCGATGGAGGATGTCGTTCACCAGGGTCGACTTCCCCGAACCCGACACACCGGTCACGGCGATGAACGTGTGCAGCGGGAACTCGACGTCGATGTCGCGCAGGTTGTGCTCGCGGGCGCCACGCACGACCAACCGGTCGGATCCGGTCGGTCGCCGCATCACCGGCACCGGGATCGAACGCTTGCCCGAGAGGTACTGCCCCGTCACCGAGTCCTTGGCCTTGAGAAGACCCTTGTACGGGCCGCTGTAGACGATGTCGCCGCCGTGCTCGCCGGCGCCGGGGCCGATGTCGACCACATGATCGGCGACCTTGATCGTGTCCTCGTCGTGCTCGACGACGAGGACGGTGTTGCCGATGTCCCGGAGGCGGACCAGCGTGTCGATCAGGCGACGGTTGTCGCGCTGGTGCAGGCCGATCGAGGGCTCGTCGAGCACGTAGAGCACTCCGACCAGACCCGAACCGATCTGGGAGGCCAGCCGGATGCGCTGGGCCTCACCACCGGCCAACGTCGCCGCCGAGCGGGACAAGGACAGGTAGTCGAGACCCACGTCGAGGAGGAAGCCCATCCGGGCGTTGATCTCCTTGACGACGCGCTCGGCGATCATCCGGTCACGCTCGGAGAGCTCGAGACCGGCCAGCGCTGCGGCGGCATCGCCGATCGACATGTCGCAGATCTCGGCGATGGAGTGCCCACCGACGGTCACGCCCAGGCTGAACGGCGCCAGTCGCGAACCGCCGCACTCGGGACAGGGCACCTCGCGCATGTACCCCTCGATCTGCTCCCGCTGGGAATCACTCTCGGCATCGGAGTGACGACGCTGGAGCCACGGGATCAGCCCCTCGAACCTCGCGTCGTACGACCGCTGCCGCCCGTAGCGATTGCGATAACGGACCTGCACGCGTCCGGTCGCACCGGTTCCGTGCAACAGCAGGTTCTGCTGCTTCTTGCCCAACTTCCCGAAGGGCTTGTCCGGATCGATGTCGTACACGTCGCACACCGACTCCAGCAGACGGGCGAAGTACTGCGTGCGTGCTGTCGCCCACGGTGCCAGCGCGCCGTCGGCGATCGACAGTTCCGGATCGGGGACCACCAGTTCCGGATCGACCTCGAACCGGGTGCCGAGTCCGTCACAGTGGTCGCAGGCGCCGTAGGGCGAGTTGAACGAGAAGTTCCTCGGAGCCAGTTCCTCGTAGGACAACCCGCACACCGGACAGCCGAGATGCTGACTGAAGGTGAGCACCTCGTCGTCGAGTCCACTGTCGTCACCCCGACCGACGATCTGGACCTCGGCCACACCCTCGGCGATGCGCAGGGCCGTCTCCAACGAGTCGGTGAGGCGCCGCTCGATCCCCGCCTTGCGCACCAGTCGATCGACGACCACCTGGATGGTGTGCTGCTCGTAGCGTGCCAACTCGACCTGATCGGTCAATTCGTGCAGCTCGCCATCGATGATGGCCCGGGCGAATCCCTGCGAGGCGAGGTCCGACAACAACGTGTCGTAGGTGCCCTTGCGACCCCGCACCACGGGCGCCAACACCTGGAAGCGGGTGCCCTCCGGGAGTTCGAGGACCCGATCGACGATCTGCTGCGGTGTCTGCCGGGTGATGACCGAGCCGTCCTCCGGGCAGTGCGGCACGCCGATCCGGGCATAGAGCAGACGGAGGTAGTCGTAGACCTCGGTGATGGTCCCCACCGTGGAGCGCGGGTTGCGCGATGCCGACTTCTGGTCGATGGAGATGGCCGGCGACAGTCCCTCGATGAAGTCGACGTCGGGCTTGTCCATCTGGCCGAGGAACTGACGAGCGTAGGCCGACAGTGATTCGACGTACCGGCGCTGGCCCTCGGCGTAGATCGTGTCGAAGGCGAGTGACGACTTGCCCGAGCCCGACAAGCCGGTGAAGACGATCAGTCGGTCCCGGGGGAGGTCGAGGGAGAGGTTCCGGAGGTTGTGCTCACGGGCACCACGGACGACCAGTCTCTCCACGGGCGGCAGCATACGACCGGGCGGTCGGCGCGCCGCCCGACGCGCGACGCGTGGTCGTCAGCCGGTGATCGCGGGTCGCACCGACTCCCGCACGAGAAGCACGCCATCGACGTGGT
>VERC01000046.1 GCA_018882825.1 Acidimicrobiia bacterium
TCCTCGCAGCGGACTCGATCTTCGTCGCGCTCCTGGCGCAGGCCCTCGACGCCGAGGGCATCGACCTCGCCCCCGATCCGGACCGGCAGCCCCTCCTCGTGGTGCCTCCGGACACGCCGGTGGGACTTCACCGCGGCGGATGGGCATCCCGGCTCGAGGCCGTGCCGGTCGACGTGCCCATGGTCGTGCTGGCCCCGCCCGCCCTGCCCGTGCAGTACCTGATCGCCGACCGATTGCGGGCAGGCCGGGCCTCGATCCTCGACGCCACCACCGCCACCGTCTCCACCGTCATCTCCATGTTGCGACTGGCGGTCGACGGGCGTCAGGTGATCGATCCGCCGTTCACCGCCGATGCCACGGCGCAGTTCGCCTCCATCCTCAGCCAGTCGGAGTGCGAGGTGCTGGAACTGCTGGCGGCCGGGCTCTCGAACCAGGCCATCGCCGAGCGACGTTTCGTGGCCGAACGGACGGTGGAGACCCATGTCCGCCAGATCTTCCGCAAACTCGGGCTGGACGACGGGCCCGAGGTCAACCGGCGGGTGCTGGCCACTCGACTGGTGCTCACGGGCAGCGTCGACCTCCCCGGTTCACCGGCGCGGGTCGGTCGGGTGCCCGGCCGGGTCGCCTGACGCGAATCTGCCCCGCGTGACACGTCACACGGGGCAGTCGCCGTTCGGGTGGGGTGGCACCCTCGGTCTTCGTCGGGGTCGGGTCGGACGGGCCGGAGCCGGGTCGGACCCGACGGCGCGTCAGACGACGGTGAGCAGGGGGGCGGTCCGCCGGCTCTTGAGCAAGCGGCGGCGCTGACGCTCCGACGCTCCGCCCCACACACCGTGATCGATGTGGTTGTCGAGGGCGTACTCCAGGCACTGGGCCACCACCGGGCAGGTGGCGCAGATGCGCTTGGCCACCTCGACCCCGACCCCGTCGCTGGGGAAGAAGGTCGCCGGGGGGTGCTCCTTGCAGTTGCCGTCGTCCATCCAGTCCGTTGCGGTTTCCATGGGGGCGAACCTAGGGGGGCCCCTCGAAAGGGGGTGTAAGGCCCGTGCCAGATCCCCCTATAGGGGGTCGTCGGCTCGATGGGGTCCGATGGGGAACTCCGGTCGGCTCGCCACTATCGTGACGTCCCCGACCCCCGCGGAGCCCCCCATGTCCATGACCGAGACCATCTCCGATCAGCCGCCGCGAGGACGCGTGCGCGTCATCTACCTCGGCCCGGTGGCCCCGCACTGGGACGTCCAGGGTGAGTCCGAGGTACGTGGCCTCGTCGACGAGTTCCGCGGTCGTGTCCTGGCCCGCCTGTTGCTGCTGCCGCCCCACGATCCCCAGTTCCGGCGCAACAAGGAACGGGTGGCGCGTGACGCCGAGCGCGAGGCACTCGTGCTCGAGTGGGACCTCGGTCTGCCCGAGGACTGAAACGACGTCAGTCGGTCACCCGTCGTTCATGTCCCGGCCCCGGGTGGGTCGCCGGGCGGCGGGTACTCTCGGGACATGGGTGACGGGGCGCTGCGGGAGCTCACCGATGCGGTGAATGGCTCCTCGGGGGCGCTCGGGGTGGCCCGACCGGTCGACCACCTCGCGCCGGAGATGCTGGCCACCTCGCCCGATCGGTTCCTCAACCGGGAACTCTCCTGGCTCGACTTCGATGCCCGAGTGCTGGCGCTCGCCGCCAATCCGGACGTCCCGCTGCTGGAGCGCCTGAAGTTCGTGGCCATCTTCTCGCAGAACCTCGACGAGTTCTTCCAGGTGCGTGTCGCCGGACTCAAGGACCAGGTCGCCGCCGGGATCTCGACCGCCACCGCCGACGGTCGTTCGGCGTCGCGGCAGTTGCGCGAGATCCGCGAACGGTTGCTCGACCTCACGGCGGCAGCCGAGGCGTTGTTCGCCGACGAACTGGTCCCGGCCCTGGCCGCCGAGGGCATCGAGTTCTGTGCCTATGGCGACCTCGACGACGTCGATCGCGCCTGGGTCGACGACATGTTCATCGAGCGCATCTTCCCGGTGCTCACGCCACTGGCCGTCGATCCCGGTCACCCCTTCCCCTACATCTCGGATCTGTCGTTGAGCCTGGCGGTGGTGGTGACCGATCCGGTGACCGGCGACCGTCGCTTCGCCCGCCTCAAGGTGCCGGACCTGCTGCCCCGGTTCGTCGCCCTCCCCGACGGTCGACGTCACCTGCCACTGGAGCAGGTGATTTCCGCGCACCTCGGATCGTTGTTCCCGGGAATGGATGTGGGCGCGCACTACGCCTTCCGCGTGACCCGGAACGCCGACCTGACGGTGGAGGAGGAGGAGGCCGACGATCTGCTCGAGACGATCGAGATCGAACTGCGTCGTCGTCGGTTCGGGCGCGCCGTGCGTCTCGAGGTCGACGACGACGTCACCGCCGAGATCCTCGAGCTGCTCATCGACGAACTGGACCTGACCGAGGCCGATCTCTACCGCTGCCGGGGACCGATCGACCTCGGCGGACTGTTCTCCCTCCTCGACATCGACCGACCCGACCTGAAGGACCCGTCGTGGGGTCCGGTCATCCCCGCCCGGCTGGCGGGAGTCGAACCCGGTGAGACCGTGGACATCTTCTCAGTGCTGCGCGACGGCGACCTGCTCGTGCACCATCCCTACGAGTCGTTCTCGGGCACGGTCGAGGAGTTCATCCGGCAGGCCTCGATCGATCCGTCGGTGCTGGCCATCAAGTTGACGCTGTACCGCACGTCGTCGGACACGTCGATCATCCAGTCGTTGGTGCGCGCCGCCGAACGGGGCAAGCAGGTCGCCGCGCTCGTCGAGTTGAAGGCCCGGTTCGACGAGAAGAAGAACATCGGCTGGGCCCGACAACTCGAACAGGCGGGGGTGCACGTCGTCTACGGGCTGATGGGCCTCAAGATCCACACCAAGACGACGTTGGTGGTGCGCGACGAACCCGACGGACTGCACACCTACTGTCACATCGGAACGGGCAACTACAACCCCCGTACGGCCCGTTTCTACGAGGACGTCGGACTGTTGACCGCCGACGAGGCGGTGGGGGCCGACCTCGTGCAGATGTTCAACCTGTTGACCGGTTTCGCCCGCGATCCGCACTTCGACCGGTTGCTGGTGTCGCCCCGCACCGTGCGGCCGGGCATCGCCGAGTTGATCGCCGCCGAGGCCGCCCACGGGACCGCCGGCCGCATCGTGATGAAGATGAACAGCCTCGCCGACCCGTCGCTCATCGACGCGCTCTACGACGCGTCGCGCGCCGGCACGCACATCGATCTCGTGGTGCGCGGCATCTGCTGTCTACGTCCGGGCGTGCCCGGCCTGTCCGAGAACATCCGCGTGCGATCGATCGTGGGCCGCTTCCTCGAGCATTCGCGCGTGTACCACTTCGCCCACGGCGGTTCCGATGGCGATGCCGTGTACTACATCGGTTCGGCCGATCTCATGCCCCGCAATCTCGACCGGCGCGTCGAGGCGTTGGTGCCGGTGCTCGATCCTGAACTGCAAGCGCGACTGGCCGAGATCCTCGACGTCAACCTCGCCGATGACCGCCTGGCCTGGTCGCTCGGTCCCGATTCGCGTTGGTCGCGGGTGCGGGGCGAGACGGGCTCCGACACGCACGTGCGCTTCCAGGAGCTGGCCCAGGCCCGGCGGCGATGAGCACCGCCGCCGGCGACGCCGGCGATGCGGCGACGTCCGCCTCCCGCGACCCGGTCCGGGCCGCGGGGGGAGTGGTGTGGCGGCGCGGGGACACCGGCGTCGAGGTCGTGGTGGTGCACCGGCCGCGCTACGACGACTGGTCGTTCCCCAAGGGCAAGCTCGAGCCGGGAGAGGAGTTCGCCGCTGCTGCGCGGCGCGAGGTGCTGGAGGAGACCGGGTTCGTCTGCGAGGCCGGCGACGAGCTCCCACCGGTGACCTACACCGATCACCGCGGTCGCCCCAAGGTGGTGCGGTACTGGATCATGCAGGTGGTGCGCGGGGAGTTCACACCGAACGACGAGGTCGATCGCCTCGAGTGGTTGCCGCTGACCGAGGCCGCCCAGCGACTCACTTACGGCCACGATGCTGCACTGCTGTCGACCTTCGCCGCCGGCGACCCGGGCCGGTGAGCACCGAACCTTCGTCTGTCGTTCACCTGCGCGTCACCTGACGCCAACGGTCCGGTCATCCGGGTTGCCTACGGTGCCTCTCGATCGTTCGGAGGAACGATCCGGAGAAACACACAGGGAGACTGTCCGTGCGCACCAGCACCCGGGGCCTGTTCGGCCTCATCGCCCTCGTCCTGTCGGTCGGCCTGGTGGCCGCCGCCTGCTCGAGCGGTTCGTCATCGGGATCGGATTCGTCGAAGCCGTCGTCGTATGACTACTCCTCGCTCACCGGCACCCTCAACGGGTCGGGCGCGACGTTCCCCAAGGCCTTCTACGAGGAGTCCATCGCCGCCTTCAAGGACGCGGCCAAGGGTGTGACCGTCAACTACAACGCCGTCGGCTCCGGTCAGGGCAAGAAGGACCTGGCCGCCGGCACGTCGGCGTGGGCCGGATCCGACTCGCTGGTCAAGGACGACGAGAAGGCCAACTTCAAGGGCCCGTTCCTCTACTTCCCGACGGTGGCTGCCCCGATCACGGTTTCGTACAACCTCGCCGGCATCAAGTCGCTGCAACTGTCGGGTGAGACGTTGGCCCGGATCATGATGGCGACCGTCACCACCTGGAACGATCCGGCCATCGCCGCCGACAACCCGGGCGTGACGCTGCCCAGCACCAAGATCACGGTGGTCGTGCGCTCGGACGGTTCGGGCACCACGTCGAACTTCTCCAAGTACCTGGCCGCGGCCGCTCCGTCGGTCTTCACCGTGACCGCCGGTGACACCGTCCAGTGGCCCAACGCCACCGCGGCCAAGGGCAATGCCGGCGTGGCCCAGGCCATCAAGGACACCGCCGGGGCCATCGGCTACGTCGACTACTCCGACGCCAAGGCCATCGGCCTGAGCTTCGCCGCCATCAGGAACAAGGACGGCAAGTTCGTCGCTCCATCGATCGCCGGGGCCACCGCCGCACTGGCCGGTGCCGAGGTCAAGCCGGACCTCACCTACAACCCGTTGAACGCCGCGGGCGCCGAGGCCTATCCGATCACCGCCCCCACCTACGTGTTGGTGTACACGAACTCGGGTTCGTCGGCCGCCGCCATCAAGGGCTGGCTCACCTTCCTGTTGACCGACGCCCAGGACCTGGCCAAGGACGTCGACTTCGCCCCGCTGCCGACGGCATTGCGGGACAAGGCGATTGCTCAGATCGCCCAGATCTCCGGCTCCTAGTCTGCAGACGTGACGTCCCTCCCCATCGACGAGCTCGCCGCCCCCGACCCCGGGGGCGGCATCTCGTCGCTCCAGCAACCCGGACCCGGTCGAAGGGGTGATCGCGTGTTCAGGGCGGTCGCCCTGGCCGCCGGTCTGTTGGTGCTGGCCATCCTCGCCCTCATCGCGGTGTCGACCACTCGCGAGGCGTGGCCGGCGTTCCGTGAGGAGGGTCTGGGGTTCGTCACCTCGCAGGACTGGGTGCCGGCCGACGGCCAGTTCGGCGCCCTCGCCTTCATCTACGGCACGGTGCTGTCGTCGGTCCTGGCCCTGGTGCTGGCCGTACCGGTGAGTCTGGGCATCGCCCTGTTCGCCAACGAGGCGGCACCGCGGCGTCTGCGCCGTCCGGTCGTGTACCTGGTGGATCTACTGGCCGCCATCCCCTCGGTCGTCTACGGCCTGTGGGGGATCATCGTGCTGGCGCCCGCCATCCAGCCCGTCTACCGGTCGATCGACGGTGCCGTCGGTTCGTGGCCGGTGCTGGGTTGGTTCTTCAGCGGGCAGAGCGGACGCAGTTACATGACGGCCGGGATCATCCTCGCCGTCATGATCACGCCGATCATCACCTCGCTCAGCCGCGAGGTGATCGCCACCGTGCCCGCCGCGCAGCGCGAGGCGGCCTACGGCATGGGGGCCACGCGCTGGGAGATGATCCGCTCGGCGGTGTTCCCGTGGAGCCGGGGCGGCATCGTCGGCTCGGTGATGCTGGGACTGGGCCGGGCCATGGGCGAGACCATCGCCGTGGCGTTGGTGATCGGCTCCCAGGCGCAGATCACCACGCACCTGTTCGAGCCCGGCGACTCGATGGCGGCGGTGATCGTCAACCAGTTCGGTGAGGCCTCGGGCACGCACCGGGCCGCGCTCATCGGACTCGGTGTGGTGCTGTTCGTCGTCACCATCGTGGTGAACATCTCGGCCCGTTCGATCGTGACGCGGTTCGACCGCCGGGCGCAGGGGAGATGACATGACCGAGTTCTCGACCGCCGACGTCGAACGTCTGCTCCTCGAGGCCACCACCAGTCGTTCGCGCGTCGTCAAGAACCGACTGGCGTCGATCTGGATGTGGGGTGCGCTGGTGGTGGCCATCATCCCCCTCGCCCTCGTCATCGGGTACGTGGTGGTGAAGGGTGCCGGCCAGCTCTCGGCCCAGTGGTTCACGCAGGACCTCCCCACCATCACCCGCAAGCCCGGCGGCGGCATGGGTCCGGCCATCGTCGGCACGCTGCTCATCACGTCGGCCGCCGCGCTGATGGCCGTGCCGCTCGGGATCCTGGGTGCCGTGTACCTCAACGAGTACGGCGGGAACGGGCGGACGGCCCGCATCATCCGCTTCATGGCCGACGTCATGACCGGTGTTCCCTCGATCGTGATGGGTCTGTTCGTGTACACGGTGTGGACGCTCACCTTCGGGCTGTCCGGATTCGGCGGCGCGCTGGCGCTGGGTTGTCTGATGCTGCCGATCGTCATCCGCTCCACCGAGGAGATGCTGCGGTTGGTGCCCGATGAACTCCGGCAGGGCAGCTACGCGCTCGGCAACCGGAAGTGGCGAACGATCCTGACCGTGGTGCTGCCGGCCGCCTTCGGCGGCATCACCTCGGGTGTGATGCTGGCCATCGCCCGCGCCGCCGGCGAGACGGCACCCCTCGTGTTCACCATCGGTGCCGCCCGCAACCTCAACCTCGACATCTTCAGCGGACCGACCACCGCACTGTCGGTGCAGATCTTCGGCAACGCCCAGACCCCGTTCCCCGCCGCCCAGGACCGGGCGTGGGGTGCGGCGTTGACCCTCGTCGGGATCGTGTTCCTGCTCACGATCTTCGCCCGTGTCGTGGCCGCCCGCGTGGCCCGTCGTCATTCGACCTGAGACACCTACTCTCCGCACCGTGACCGATCCGATCCCATCCACTGCAGAGGACGTCCGCATGTCCCCCGAACCGAACCCAACTGCCGAACCGGTCGCCGTCGTCGAGGTCGCCGACGTCGACGCGGTGCCCTCGGTGGTGTTCGACGTGCGCGAACTCGCCGTCTACTACGGGGAGTTCCGCGCCGTGCGCGACGTCAACCTCGAGATCCATCAGCACGAGATCACGGCGTTCATCGGCCCGTCGGGTTGCGGCAAGTCCACGGTGCTGCGCTGCTTCGACCGCATGAACGACCTGATCGAGGGCGCGCGTGTCGACGGCCGGATCCTCTACCACGGCGTCGATCTCTACGATCCGCGCATCGACCCCGTCGAGGTGCGCAAGCGAATCGGCATGGTCTTCCAGAAGCCGAATCCGTTCCCCAAGTCGATCTACGACAACGTCGCCTTCGGCCCGCGCCTGGCCGGCCGCAAGAAGGATCTCGACGACACCGTGGAGCAGGCACTGCGACGCGCCGCCCTGTGGGACGAGGTGAAGGACCGGCTCGGCAAGTCGGCCATGGGCCTCTCCGGCGGTCAACAGCAGCGTCTGTGCATCGCCCGCGCCATCGCCGTCGAGCCCCAGGTGCTCCTCATGGACGAGCCGTGTTCGGCCCTCGACCCCATCGCCACCGCCCGCATCGAGGATCTCATGCAGGAGTTGAAGGTCGACTACACGATCCTGATCGTCACCCACAACATGCAGCAGGCGGCCCGGGTCAGCAACCGGACGGCGTTCTTCACCACCGAGGTGAACCCCGAGAGTGACACCCGCACCGGTGTACTCGTCGAGTACGACAAGACCGACAAGATGTTCTCGGCGCCATCGGACGAGCGCACCGAGAACTACATCACCGGTCGGTTCGGCTGAGGAGTGACCATGTTCCCGCACCACCACGTCAGTTCGTCGGCGTCCGGCGGCTGAGTCGACAGGAGTCCACATGCCCGAGCAGCGCAAGTCCTTCCATCAGGAACTCGACGAGATCCGTGACGATCTCGTGCGCCTCGGCGCTCTCGTCGGCGAGGTCATCCCCCGCGGCACCCAGATCCTGTTGGCCAACGACATGTCCGGCGCCCAACGCCTCATCGAGGACGACGACATCCTCGATGAGTTGTCACTGCGGATCGAGGAGAAGTGCTACCACGTCCTCGCCCTGCAGCAACCCATGGCGTCGGATCTGCGGGCCATCGTCACCGCCATGTGGATGACCAGCGAACTCGAACGTTCGGGTGACCTGATGGTGAACGTGGCCAAGGGGGCGAGGCGCATCTACGGAGTGGAGATGGCCCCTCGACTGCGTGGACTCATCGAGCGGATGAGCGAGGAGGCGTGTCGCCTCATGAAGTTGGCCATCGACGCCTATGCCGAGTGCAACGCCAGTCTCGGTGTGGCCATCGCCGACATCGACGATCAGCTCGATCTGATCCACGGCGACTACATCGAGGCGATCTTCGAGACGCACGCCTCGTCGCACGTGGGGCTGCAGCCCTCGGTGCAGCTGGCCCTCATCGGTCGCTACTACGAGCGCATCGGTGACCATGCCGTGAACATCGGACAGCGGGTGCAGTACATGGCCACCGGCTGGATGCCCGAGCGCACGGGTGTGGCCCGGCTCCAGGCCCGTCGGGCCTTCGCCGACACGGGCGGGGAAGTGGAGCCCGGGGCGACCTGATGGCCATCGTCGTCGCTGCCCTCCTCGGTGCGATGGTGGCATCGATCGTGACCGCACGGGTGTGTCGTGCATCGTGGCAGCGGTCCGTCCGGGAGCGCGTCGTGCCACTGGTGGAACGGTGTGACGCCGCCGGGCCGTCGGGCGACGCCGAGGATCCGTTCGTGGTGCTCGATCGTGCCGTGCGGGTGGCGGTCGAGGATCGGGTCGCGGCTGCGGCCGATGCCCGGCGACTACGTGATGCTCTCGATGGGGTGCCCCACGCCGTCCTGTTGTTCGGTCCCGACGGGACCGTTCTCGACGCCAACGAGGCGGCCACCCCGTTCCTGCAGGCCCGCCATGGTGATGCGCTGGTCGGCGCCGCAGTGGAGGATCTGGTGGCCGATGCCGCCGGATCGGGTTCGGCCTCGACCACCATCGAGTTGTTCGGTCCGCCCCGTCGCGTCGTCGAGGTCGTGGCCGTCCGCATCGGTACCGCCGACTCGGTCGGCGTGGTGGCCACGGTGGGTGATGTCACCGATCGTCGCCTGCTCGAGGAGGTACGGACCGATCTGGTGGCCAACCTCAGTCATGAACTCAAGACCCCCGTGGGTGCGATCTGCCTGTTGGCCGAGACCATCGACGGGGAGACCGATCCGGAGGCGCTGGCCCGACTCAGCGGCCGTGTCCACCGTGAGGCCATGCGACTGTCGGCCACGGTCGACGATCTGCTCGATCTCTCCCGCATCGAGTCGATCGGCGGCCACGACGGCGGCCCGGTCGACCTCGTCGAGGTGGTGGGCGAGGTCGTCGATCGCTCGTCGGATGCCGCTCGACGCGCCGAGGTCGAGGTGCACGTCGATCCCATCGCCGGGGTGTGTGTCGTCCCCGGTGACCGCGTGCAGATCGTCTCGGCGCTGGCCAACCTCGTCGACAACGCCGTCAAGTACTCCGATCCGGGTTCCTCGGTCCACATCGCCGTCGGTGCGGTCGACGGTGAGGCTCGGATCGTCGTCGCCGACGAGGGCATCGGCATTCCCTCGCGCGATCTCGATCGCATCTTCGAGCGCTTCTACCGGGTCGATCAGGCCCGACGTCGTCGGACCGGGGGGAGCGGACTCGGTCTGGCCATCGTGCGTCACGTCGTCGCCAATCATGGAGGTCGGCTCGATGTGCGTTCCCGTCTCGGTGAGGGGTCGACGTTCACCATGACACTGCCCTCGACCCCGGTCGCTCCGGTCGCCCACGTCGAGCCCTCGGTGGGGACGGTCTGAGTCATGGCGACGGCATCGGCCACCGTGCTCGTCGTCGAGGACGAGGAGTCGTTCGTCGAGGCACTGGAGATCGGACTGGCCCGCGAGGGATTCGTGGTGGCCGTGGCGCGGGACGGAGCCGAGGCGATCGACATGTTCGACTCGGTCGCTCCTGACCTGGTGCTGCTCGACGTGATGTTGCCCAAGGTCTCCGGGATCGACGTGTGCCGGGAACTGCGCGCCCGATCCACGGTGCCGATCATCATGGTCACGGCCAAGGGGGCCGAGATCGACACCGTCGTCGGCCTGGAGGTCGGGGCCGACGACTACGTGACGAAGCCGTACCGGATGCGCGAACTGGTAGCCCGCATGCGGGCCGCGCTGCGTCGACAGGTGATGGAGCGCCCGGTGACCGACGAGTCGGTCGACTCCGCCGATGTCGTCGTCGTCGGTGACGTCGCCATCGACCACGACCGTCACGAGGTGACCGTCCGTGGGCAGACCGTGAACCTCCCACTCAAGGAGTTCGAACTGCTGTCGTTGCTCCTGGCCAACGCCGGGCGCGTACTGACCCGCGACGTGCTCATCGACCGGGTCTGGGGCAGCGACTACGTGGGTGACACCAAGACCCTCGACGTCCATGTCAAGCGTCTGCGCTCCAAGATCGAGGACGACCCTCGTCAGCCGACGCGCATCGTCACCATCCGCGGACTCGGCTACAAGTACGACGCGCCTCGGGTTCCGTGACGGCACCGGTCGGCGCGACCGTGCCCGTACGATGAAGCGGTGACCGCCGCCTCTCCGCGTCCTGCGGGCCGTCGGGGCCCAGTGGCGAACCCGGCGGCACGCGACCCTCGTCGTCCCTGGGCACCCTCGCCGTTCACCCGTCTGGCCCGGGCCCATGCCGCGTCGGTGGCCGGCGACGCGTTGTTCGCCATCGGTCTGGCCGGTTCGGTGTTCTTCTCCCTCGACTTCACCTCGGCCCGCTGGCGGGTGGCGCTCTACCTCCTGCTCACCATCGCCCCGTTCGCCATCGCCGCGCCACTCATCGGACCGGCCATCGACCGCATCAAGGGTGGCCGGCGCTGGATCATCGTGGGATCGATGGTGGCGAGGGCGGTACTCGCCTTCTTCGTGGTCCGGCACATGAACAGCCTGCTGTTCTATCCCGAGGCGTTCGGCATGCTCGTCATGCAGAAGATCTACTCGATCTCCAAGAGCGCGGTCGTGCCCAGCACGGTGCACAGCGACGAGGAACTGGTGCGCGCCAACTCGCAGCTCACCACGTTGTCGTCGATCGCCGTGGTGGTGGCCGCCGTGCCCGGTGGGATCCTCTACGCCATCGGTGGGGGTGAGGCCACCGTGGCGTTGGGCGCCGTGGTCTTCGCCGTCGGCGTGGTGCTGTCGTTGCAGTTGCCACCCACGACGGTGGCGGCGCAGCCGGCCGACGAACTGGAGCGACTCGAACTCCGCAGCGCCGGCATCCTGCACGCCTCCAATGCCATGGGCCTGTTGCGTGGCGTGGTCGGCTTCCTCGCCTTCATGCTCGCGTTCGACCTGAAGCAGTCCGGTTCGCCGCTGTGGGAACTGGGCTTCGTGGCCGCCACCGCGCAGTTCGGGTTCTTCGTCGGTTCGCTGCTCGTCCCGCGACTGCGACGGGTCACGACCGAGGAACGCATCGTCCTCGCCAGTCTGATCGTCACGACCGTCGGCGGACTGGTCACGGCCGCCATCGGTGGACTGGCGGGCATGGCCCTGCTGTCGATGCTCGTCGGGATGACGAGTTGTTCGGCCAAGCAGTCCTTCGACTCCATCGTGCAACGTGACGCACCCGACGCCAACCGGGGACGATCCTTCGCCCGTTTCGAGACTCGCTTCCAGTTGCTGTGGGTCATCGGCGCGCTGGTCCCCATCATCGTGCCCATTCCGGCCACGACCGGATTCGCGCTCATCGCCCTCGCCACCTCGATGGCGGCCATCGTCTATCTCATCGGGATGCGCAACCTGCGAGCCGGTCGACTGCCCACGCCGCGCCGGGGCGTGCTGCGGCGGAAGGTGATGGTCGACGACCGGCATCCCGCGGGACGCGACGACACCGCGGTGCAGGGGTTCGCGCCGCCCTATGTGCCCGTCGCCGGCGACGATCCCACGGTGGACGAGGCCATCGCCCCCGATCCCGCCCGCCGTTGGATGCGGGCGCCGGTCGACGGCGATCGGACCACTTCGTTCGATGCCCGGTCGAGGCCTCCCGAGGGTGGGCGACTCTTCGACGACGACGCGTGGGACGA
>VERC01000276.1 GCA_018882825.1 Acidimicrobiia bacterium
GTACACACGGGCGAGCAGTGCCTGGTCGTAGAGCATCTTCTCGAAGTGGGGGATCAACCACCGTCGGTCGGTCGCGTAGCGGGCGAAACCGCCACCGAGGTGGTCGAAGATGCCGCCGGCGGCCATGGCGTCGAGACAGAGGAGCGCAGCGGCCCGGGAGTCCGGTGCGCCGGTGCGCAGGTGGTGGCGCAGCAGTGTGTCGATGGCGAACGTCTGGGGGAACTTCGGTGCGCCGCCGAAGCCACCATCGATCCGGTCGACGCGGTCGAGCAGAGCGAGGGCCGCGTCGTCGAGTCGCTGCGCTCGCCGGTCGCCGGTGGGATCGGGCAGCGTGGCCCCCGTGGCGATGGCCTCGGTGATGGCACCGGCCTGCTGCTCGAGGTCGGCCCGCCGCGTGACCCACAGTTCTCCGATGCGCTCGCACAGTTCGCCGAATCCGAGGTGGTTGCCGCGGGTGACGGGAGGGAAGTAGGTGCCGGCGAAGAACGGGCGCCCATCGGGGAGGCAGAACACCGTCATGGGCCAGCCTCCATGACCCTGCATGGCCTGCACCGCGTCCATGTAGATGGCGTCGACGTCGGGGCGTTCCTCGCGGTCGACCTTCACGGCGACGAACAGTCGGTCGACGATGGCCGCCGTGTCCGGATCCTCGAACGATTCGTGGGCCATCACGTGACACCAGTGGCAGGCCGAGTACCCGATCGACACCAGCACCGGCACGTCGCGTCGCCGAGCCTCGGCGAACGCCTCGGCGCACCACGGCCACCAGTCCACCGGGTTGTCGACGTGCTGTCGCAGGTACGGGCTGGTCTCGTTCGCGAGTCGGGTGGCCACGGGCCGAGGGTACCGGGGTGGCGCGGACCTAGGGTGAGGCCATGACCGGGGTTCCGCGCATCGAGTTCAACGACGGCCATTCGATCCCACAGTTGGGGTTCGGCGTGTTCCGCATCCCTCCCGAGGATGCCGAGCGGCTCGTGGCCGAGGCGATCGAGGTCGGGTATCGGCACATCGACACGGCGTGGGGTTATTTCAACGAGGAGGGTGTGGGCGCGGCGGTGCGCAACTGCGGTCTGACCCGCGACGAACTGTTCGTGACCACCAAGGTGTGGAACTCCTCGCAGGGTCGCGCGCCGGCGATCGAATCGTTCGATCGTTCGTTGGAGACGCTCGGTCTCGAGGTGCTCGACCTGTTGCTGATCCACTGGCCGGCACCGGCCAACGACCTGTACGTCGAGACGTGGGAGACGTTCGTCGAGTTGCGCGAGTCGGGCCGAGTGCGATCGATCGGGGTGTCGAACTTCGAACCCGAGCACATCGATCGGATCGTGGCCGCCACCGGCGTGGTGCCGGTCATCAACCAGATCGAGCTGCACCCCTTCTTCCAACAGCGTGCGCTGCGGGAGTACCACGCGGCGCACGGGATCGTGACCGAGGCATGGGGTCCCATCGCCCGCGGTGCGGTGGGCGACGATCCGCTCCTCGTCACCCTGGCCTCGTCATGGGGTCGCACGCCGGCGCAGATCGCACTGCGCTGGGAACTGCAGCACGACATCGTCACCATCCCGAAGTCGGCGACAAGCGAGCGCATCGCCTCGAACTTCGAGGTGTTCGATTTCGAACTGTCGGCCGACGACATGGCCATGATCGATGCCCTCGATCGTCCCGATGGCCGCTTCGGTCCGTTGCCGGCCGACGTGAACTGAGCCGGCGACGGCCTAGCGACCCTCGAAGTTCGGGGTGCGCTTCTCCACGAATGCCCGCATGCCCTCCTTGGCATCGGCCGAGCGCATGACGGGCACCACGTGCGAGATCTCGATGGGCTGGGCCTCGGACTCGGGCAGCCACCCGGTGGCGATGGCCGATGCCTTGGAGTTGCGCACGGCCAGAGGTCCGTTGCCGCCGATGACGGCGGCGATCTCCCGGGCCTTGGCCATGCCCTCGCCGGTGGGTACGAGGTGGCTGACCAGGCCCCAGCGGAGGGCCTCCTCGGCATCGAGGATCCGGCCGGTGAGCAGCATGTCCATGGCCACCGCGTAGGGGATCTGGCGCTTGAGGCGCATCGTCGAACCGGCGCCGGCGATGAGTCCGCGTCTGACCTCGGGCACGCCGAACGTGGCGTGGGCCTCGGCGATGCGCACGTCGGTGGACTGCAGCATCTCGCACCCGCCGCCCATGCACTGACCGTTGACCACGGCGATGATCGGCTTGGTGCACTGCCGGGTCAGCAGCAACCCGCGGCCGGTGATGCCGGGATCGCCGGTGACCCGCTCCTGGATCCGGGCCTGTTCTTCGGTCATCTCACCGGACATCCAACCGTCGGCCAGATCACCGCCGGCGCAGTAGGCGACGTCGCCGCGACCGGTGAGGATCACGGCCAGGATCGAGTCGTCCTCGTCGGCCATCTGCCAGGCATCGGCGAAGCGCACCAACATCTCGGGTGTCAGTGCGTTCCGACGTTCGGGACGGTTCATGGTCAGCACGAGCACCGGGCCCTCGCGCTCGACCAGCAATGACGATTCCACGCTCGGCCCCCTCGTTCGACGGTCAGCCGATGGTAGGCGCCGCCCTCACAACTCCGAGCGGACGACCTTGCCGAGGGCCGTGCGGGGAAGGCGGTCGACGAGCTCGATCCGACGGGGCGCACACCACGGGGCGAGCACCGCCCGCACCTCGTCGCGCAGGTCGTCCAGCGTGGGTGGGGAGTCGGGATCGGCGGGAACGATCACGGCCGTCACCGCCGCGCCCCATTCGGCATCGGGCCGGCCGACGATCGCCACCTCGACGATGTCGTGGCGCGCCGACAGC
>VERC01000277.1 GCA_018882825.1 Acidimicrobiia bacterium
CGACGACATGGGTCCGTGGCGGATGCTGCTGCTGCCGGACCACGCCACGCCCTTGGCGCTGCGTACCCACACGTCGGTCCCGGTGCCCTATCTCCTCGTCGACTCCGAGGTCGAGGGTCCGGGTGGCGTCTACACCGAGGACGGTGTCGCCGACGCCCCCGTCGTCGCCGGTCACGAACTCATGGGGATGTTGCTGGCCTGACGCTGGTCGGGGTGGGCCCTGATCAGTAGGGTGTGGTCGTCGTGCGCGACCGCTCCGGCTGGTCCCTCGTCTCCCCGTCGTCCGACGGACCTTCCACCGCCCGGTGGATTCGACCCCCGCTCCTCCCGACATCCGCCCGCTCACCCGCGACGTGGGATCGACCACGTCCATCGCCATCGGAGACCCCATGTCCGACAAGGACCAACGCGCCACCCTCGAGGCCAAGGACCGCGACGAGTTGATGACCATCGCCACCACGCTGGGGGGCAAGCCCGGATCCCGGGCCAAGAAGGCCGACATCGTCGACATCATCCTGGGCCTCATCGCCGAGCCGGCCGACGAGCCCGAGACCGAGTCCGGATCCGAGGTCGAGCCCGAGACCGATGACGCGGTCGAGGCGGTGGTCGAGCCCGAGGTCGAGGAGCCCGAGGACGACGCACCGGCCACTGCCGCGGTCGAGGTCCGATCGGACGGTGACGCCCCGGGCGACATCGACGACCGGGCCGACGGCGACGAGGGTGGCGGCGGTCGCCGTCGCCGCCGTCGGGGTCGTGATCGAGGAGCGGATCGCTCCACCGACCGCCCCGAGGAGCCGTGGTCGGGAGAGCCCCTCGAGGTGGCGGGCATCCTCGATCTGCGCGACGAGGGCTACGGATTCGTGCGGGTCAACGGCTACCTGCCCAGTCGTGACGACGTCTACGTCTCGGTCAAGCAGACCCGTCAGTTCTCGCTCCGGCGCGGTGACGTCATCACCGGCGCCAGCCGTCCGGCCGCTCGCAACGAGAAGAACCCCGCGCTGCTGCGCATCGACACCGTCAACGGAGCCGATCCGGACGCGGCCCGCGACCGTCGTCGTTTCGACGACCTCACGCCGCTGTTCCCCGATGAGCGGTTGGTCATGTCGTCCAGGGACGAGCCCTACAACATGACGACCCGCATCGTGGATCTGTTGTGCCCCATCGGCAAGGGTCAGCGATCACTCGTGGTGGCGCCACCCAAGGCGGGCAAGACGTCGATCATGAAGCAGATCGCCCGATCCATCGCCGAGAACAATCCCGAGGTCCACCTGATCGTGCTCCTGGTCGACGAGCGGCCCGAGGAGGTCACCGACATGCGTCGTTCGGTGAGCGGCGAGGTGGTGGCCTCGACCTTCGATCGTCCCGCCGAGGAGCACACGGCCGTGGCCGAACTCGTCATCGAACGGGCCAAGCGATTGGTGGAGGAGGGCCGCGACGTCGTCGTCGTGCTCGACGGCATCACCCGACTGGCCCGGGCGTACAACCTCGCCGCCCCGGCCACCGGTCGGGTCATGTCGGGCGGCATCGACACGGGTGCGCTCTACCCGCCCAAGCGTTTCTTCGGCGCCGCCCGGAATCTCGAGGAGGGCGGTTCGCTCACCATCATCGCCAGCGCCCTGGTGGAGACGGGCTCCAGGATGGACGACGTCATCTTCGAGGAGTTCAAGGGCACCGGGAACATGGAGCTGCGTCTCGATCGACGTCTGGCCGAGCGGCGCCTGTTCCCGGCCATCGACGTGGAGGCATCCTCGACCCGTCACGAGGAACTGCTCTACGACAAGAAGCAACTGGCGCAGGTCCACAAGCTCCGACGGGTCCTGGCCGGACTGTCCGAGGGGGGCAGCAGCGCCCCGGGACTGGAGATGCTGGTCGATCGGCTCGGCCAGTTCCGCACCAACGACGAGTTCCTGGCCGAGGTCGGCAAGGGCTGAGTCCCGGATTGCCATGGGCACCGGCTTCCCGGCAGACTCAAGGCCCCCGATCTTCCCGGAGTCCCGTCATGAAGGCCGACATCCATCCCGAGTACGTCGAAGCGACCGTCAAGTGCTCCTGCGGGAACACGTTCACGACCCGGTCGACGAAGGCCGAACTGACCTCCGAACTCTGCAACGAGTGCCACCCCTTCTACACGGGCAAGCAGAAGTTGGTGGACACCGGCGGTCGCATCGAGAAGTTCGAGAAGCGGTACGGCCGACGCCGCAAATAGCGCCGCGGCCCACGATCGTCCGCCGTCCTCCTCCGGCCTCCGGCCGATGACACTCGATCCCGACCGGCGCGCCCGACTCCGGGTGGTGAAGGCCCGGACCCTGGTGGCCGACCATCTCTCGGTCGATCCGTCGACCCTCGAGGCCGCGCCCTTCGCCGATGGTGCCGCCGTGCGCGGCCCCGATCGCCTGTGGGCGCTCGTCGATCACGTCGCCGGGTTGGGCTCGGCCCTGGCGCTGGCCGGACGGGAGTCGTTGCCGCTGTCGGTCATGGCCGATCGACCCGAACCCGGCTCGATCGACGTTCCCGGTGTGGTGGCCCGACGCGCCGCGCAGTTCACCGACGGGGTGGAGGTGTGGCAGGTCGTCGATCGGGACCTCACCGCCGCGGTGCCGGCACCCGTGGCCGATCGGGCGCTGCCGTCGGCGGCGGCCCTCGCCCTCATCGGGATGCTGGAGGAGGCGGGTGTCGACGTCACGGTCGAACACGGGGCCATCCGCGGCGAGGTGCGCGGATTGGAGATCGCCCGCATCGTCGACACCGACGACGGTGCCCGCATCGAGGTGGGTGTGGG
>VERC01000047.1 GCA_018882825.1 Acidimicrobiia bacterium
CCCGTCTTCACGGGCTGAGCCTCTGCTCGAGGTCGTCACGGCCGAGAGGGTCGACGGCTCGCCACCTTCCATGCCAGCCAGATGAACACGAACTGGAACGGCAAGCGCAGCCAGGAGACGGCCTGTTCGGCGATCGAACGGTCGCGCCAGTCCCACACCATGTAGAGATTGGCCGGATAGACGGCGAGGAACAGCACGATCGCTGCCCGCGCTCCCCAGACGCGGGTCCGGGGCAGGAGCAGCATCGGCCCCACCACGAGTTCGGCCACGCCGCTGGCGTAGGTCCAGAACCGCTCGGAGGGCCCCAACCACGGCGGCACGATGGCATCGAAGAAGCCGGGGCTGACGAAGTGCATGACCCCGGCGATCGTGACGAATGCGCCCATGGCAATGGCGACGAGTTCCCACGTCCGCTCACCATCACTGGTTGCCGGCGCCCGCTCGCCGGCCATCGTGGATGGACGTTTGGCGCCGCGATCGACCGGAGGTCCCGACATGGGCCGAGCCTACGGTCCGATTCGATCGCGCTCGACCCGGACCTCGGCGGACGGACGGGAGCGGCATCGTCGATCCATCTCCGCCCGACACGGGTCGGTGCGCCTGCGCGAGAGTGGCGCCATGACCACCGATGCTCCCCGATCGCTCGACCTCCTCGACGGCCGCTGGTACGCGACGCAGCCCTATGAGGACTGGACCTGGTTGCGTGAGCACGCCCCCGCCTACTGGGACCCGGTCAACGAGGTGTGGGCCATCACCCGCTACGACGACGTCCTCGCCATCGAGAAGGACCCAGTCGGGTTCTCCAGTTTCCGGTCACCACGCCCCCATGGCGATCACCTGCCGATGATCATCTCGATGGACGGCCGCGAACACACCATGCGGCGCAAGTTGGTGAGCAAGGGGTTCACGCCCCGACGGGTCCGCGATCACGAAGCGACGGTTCGACGCATCTGCACGGAGATCATCGACCGGGTGGCGGCACGCGGCGAGTGCGACTTCGTGTGGGACATCGCCGCGCCACTGCCGCTGCTGCTCATCGCCGACATGCTCGGGTTCCCGCCCGAGTCCTATGACGATCTGCTGCGGTGGTCCGACGACCTCATCCGGGGCACGACCATCAACGATCCCGATGCGGCGATGGCGGCGATGGAGGCCGGGCTGGCCTTCCGCGAGTTCCAGTTGGGCGTCATCGCCGACCGACGTTCGAAACCGCCACAGGACGACCTGGTCAGCATCCTCTGCCACGCCGAGATCGACGGTGAGCGACTCGGCGACGAGGACATCATCCAGGAGAGCCTGCTGATCCTCATCGGCGGTGACGAGACGAGTCGACATGTCATGACCGACGGGATGCTGGCGCTGCTGGACCATCCCGATCAGAAGGAGATCCTGCGCGCCGATCCCACCAAGATCGAGGTCGGCGTGGAGGAACTGCTGCGGTGGGTGACGCCGATCAAGAACATGAGCCGCACCGTCACCCGTGAGGTCACGATGCACGGGGAGACGTTGCGCGAGGGCGATCAACTCATCCTCATGTACCCCGCCGCGAACCGCGACCCGCGGGTGTTCACCGATCCCGACACGCTGGACGTGCAGCGCAACCCCAATCCGCACCTCGCGTTCGGGTTCGGTCCGCACTTCTGCATGGGCGCGTCGTTGGCCCGGATGGAGCTGCGGGTGATGTTCGGCGAACTGCTGCGTCGACTGCCCGATCTGCGACTGGACGGTGACCCGACGCCCCGACGGGCCTCCAACTTCATCTCCGGTCCGGAGGCCATGCCGGTGGCGTTCACACCCACGGCCTGATCGTCCGCTCCGGCGACCGAACCGGTTCAGCGCCAGCCGATCCAGAGCGGGCCGATTCAGAGATCGAGATCGAGATCGAGGGCCTCGGCCAGCGCGCCTGCCGCGGCCATTCCGGAGAGCGCAGCACCCTCGACCTTGGCGCCTCCGAACGCGTCGCCGGCGCAGATCAGGGGAGCAGGACCGTCGAGTACCAGGCAGCGCTGTGGATGCTCGACCGAGGGCCTCGCGTACCGCCACTTCTGGATGGAGCGCGCCCCCGGCACGGCGGAGGCATCGAGCGCGGCCGCGGTCAGGAGCGCATCGACGATCTCGTCGTCACTGGCGTCCCAGTGGTCTCGGGTGAACCCGGCCGTGGCGTGGATCGTCACCGCCGACACCTCCGACACTCCCTTCACCCGGTTGTCGGCCATCCAGTCGATCGGTCCGTCGTCGGGGTCGACGGCACCCGGCGCGGCGAGACCGGACGGACCGTCGAGCACGACCATCAGCGCGATGCACGGGTCGTACCGCACGGCGAGCAATGCGTCGCGGTCAGGTGTCGTCAGTTCGACTCCACCGGCGGCCAGAAGGGCAAGGGACTGGGGAACGGGAGCCGTCATGAGCACCGCATCGGCCTCGAGCACCGAACCGTCGGCCATCGACACGAGCCACCCGACATCCGTGCGACCCACCGACGACACGAGTGTCGCGGTGCGCACGTCGAGACCGGTGGCGAGATGCTTGGCGATCGCATTCATCGACTGCGTGCCGCGGTAGCGCACGTGCCCGTCGGGATCGGTCGAGCCGTCGGGTCCGATGCGTCCGCGGAACCATGGCGTCACTACGCCACTCTCCACCCACTGTGCAACGGCATCGGCGAACTGCGGTGTATGGGTGGTGAGGAACTGGGCGCCGTGATCGAACGTGGCATCGCCGAGACGGCGGGTGGCGAGACGTCCCCCCACTCCCCTGCCCTTGTCGAGCACGACGACATCGCATGACCCGGCGAGCCGGCGGGCCGCGACGAGACCGGCCATGCCCGCACCCAGCACCACCACGCGTCGGCGGCTCATCGGCGAGCGATCCGGACGGTGCCGAGCGAGTGGCCCGAACCGAGCATGGAACTGAGCATGCGCTCAGGCTCGCACATCACCGGCCGCGGGTCCGTCGCCGTGTTCCGCCAACACCATCTCGAGTCGGTGTGTGATCGGCTCCGTGCGACCGCCCGTCGTTCGCCACAGCACCCGTCCTCCTCGGTCGACGAGCAGGACCGTGATCGTCGAGCGATCGGGGATGTCGAGCGGCCCCGTCACCTCGGCGACGTCGCCATAGATGGTGAAGGTGCGCTGCAACACGATCGGCTCACGGATCGCGGCGGCCATGCCGCCGTCGATGAACCTCCGCACCGGCGCCCACATCCGACCGATGGTGGGCACCTCGTAGAAACGGAGTCCGGGATCTGATCCCGAGCGCGCCTCGAACCACTCCACCCAGGTGTCGACCGACTTCTGATGCTCGCGCCGGAAGGCCACGGCGACCACGTTGCGCTCACCGGCGAACGCATCGGGGAGATCGACGTCGAGTCCTTCGAGGTTGCGGGCCCGCACTCGGGGGAACTGGAGGAATCCGGCCATCGGCGCGACCGCAACGACGATCAGCCGAACGAGCGAACGCCCGAGATGTCGTAGATCTCCACCGACATGCCCTTGGGCGCCGGCCCGCTGGGGCGCTCGGCAGCGGCGATGACGGCCATGTGACCGTCGAACGAGGCCTGATCGGCCCAGCGCTCGAAGAGGATCACACGGGTCTCGTCGACGGGATCGGCGGCCATCACGTACTCGAGACAACCCGGCTCGTCGCGGGTGGCCCGCATCGAGTCACGACGACCGGCGATGAACGCATCGCGTTCGCTCGGGTCGAGGATGAAGGCGCCGGCGACGATCAACATGGGGGCTCCGATCACGTTGGATCACCGACGATGACGGATCGCCGGTACGGACGGCGCCGAAACTACCGCCGACCGGGCCAGGCCGGGAGCGAACCGCCGAACGCGTCCTCGAGTGCCTCACGGGCGCGGTCCATGTAGTCCCGGACCTCCGGTGGAATCGTGATCGACGGTCGGCCCGGTGGGACGGGGACGTCCGGCATCCGCAGACCGGGGTTCTGCGCCAGGAACTCGTCGATCATCGTCCTCAGATCGCGACCATCGACGGTGACCGTCGGCCACGATCCGTCGAGGCCCGGGGTGATGGTGGCCGTGTGAGGGCGACCATCGGGCCCGGTTCCCGAGAAGGTGGCCGAGCCATCGGGTGCGGTGGTGGGAGGCTGCAGCGTGAAGCCCGGGCCGGTGAGGGCACCAGTGTCCGGATCGACGGTGATGTCGCCCATCGCGGTGCCGAGACCACCGAGGTCACCGAGGTTCGCCGGCACGGGAACCACCGCATCGGTGGACACCGGATCGCCGATCGGCGATGCGGGCCTCTGCGTGGCGGCGAAGGCAGTGGCGCCACCGCCGAGGACGACGAATCCGGCCACGGCCAGTGCTGCGGTTCGTTTGAGGGGCATCGGGGGACCTCCCGTTCGGTCACCGCAGCGTGACACAGGTCGACGTCGAACGGCCATCGCCCCGACGCAGCCCACGGGGAAAGGGATTCCGGCCCTCAGGACCCGCCGCCGTCGAGCAGGATCAACTCGCCGGTCAGGTACGAGGACGCCTCGCTGGCCAGGTAGATGGCGGTACCGACGATCTCGTCGGGATCGGCGATGCGACCGAGCGACACTCCTCTCGATGCGGCGGACTGCGCCTCGGCGGTGGGCGCCGCCCTGTGGAACGAGTCGGTGTGGAACATGCCGCACACGATCGAGTTGACCCGGATCCCTCGGGGACCGAGCTCCTGAGCGGCGGCGCGGGTGAGGGTGTTCTGGGCTGCCTTGGCTGCGGCGTACACCATCGTGAACGGACTCGGTCGCAGCGACGCCTTGGAGCTGATGTTGATGATGGAACCACCGGCGGGCATGTGCTCGACGACGAGGCCGGCGAGTCGCATCGGACCCTTGAAGTTCACGTCCATCGTCTTGGTGTAGAGCTCCTCGGTCACCTCCGACAGCGACGGCGGCACAGGTGCGATCCCCGCGTTGTTGACCAGCACGTCGATGCGCCCGAACTCGGCGACGGCGGCATCGACCAGTGCCGCGCACTGGTCCCAATCGCCGACGTGGCAGGCCACGGCCAGCGCTCGACGACCGAGGGCGCGGATCTCCGCCGCCACCTTCTCGCAGTCGACGACCTTTCGACTGGAGACGACGACATCGGCGCCCGACTCGGCGAAGCCGAGTGCCATGGCCCGACCGAGTCCCTTGCTGGCCCCGGTGACGATGACGACCTTGTCGTCGAGTCTGAACGACGGAAGGGTCATGTCAGTGCTCCTCGGCGGCGATGAGGCCGGTGGCGCTCACCAGTAGACGGTCGGCCTGCGCGCCGAAGTACTCGTGGTACGGATTGTTCGACAGGCCCTTCTGGAACTTGGCGAAGCTGCCCTCGAGCACGATGGCCATCTTCCAACGGGAGAACACCTGGTACCAGTCGATGGCCGACACGTCGCGGCCCGAACGTTCGGCATAGCGGTCGATGATCTCGGCCACCGACGGCACCGACGCAGGGTCGAGGCGTGGGTCGGACGCAGTGCCGAGCGGCATGAGACCGTCGTCATTGGGGTGGAACACCAGCATCCAGCACAGGTCGACCAGCGGATCGCCGATCGACGCCATCTCCCAGTCGACGACGGCGAGGAGCCGTGGCGGCAGATCGAGGGAGAACAACGCGTTGTCGAGCTTGTAGTCACCGTGACACAGGGCCTGGGGTTGCTCGACCGGGACGCGATCCCGCAACCAGTCGGCCACGCTCGCGGCATCGGGGAGCTCGCGTCCGTCGTAGGACGCGAGTTGCGACAGCCATCGGTCGATCTGACGCCCGAGGTAGCCGGGGTCGTGGGCCAGATCACCGAGTCCGCAGCGCTCCCAGTCCACGGCGTGCAGTTCGACGAGGGCGTCGAGCAGGTCGACCACCGCAGCGCCGTGGGTCCCGGGCGCGGCGGCCCATGCCGCCGGCACGCTGGAGCGGATCGGGGCGCCGTCGATCCGCTCCATGAGGAAGAACGGTGAACCGAACACCTTCGGGTCGTCGCAGGCGGCGATGGGTCGGGGGATGCGCACCGGCTCGTCGGCGATGGCGTCGAGGATGCGGAACTCGCGCAGCACATCGTGCGCCCGGGACGTGTTGGCCCGTTGGGGTGCCCGACGCAGCACCATGTGCTCTTCCCCACGATCGACGGCGAACACCTCGCAGGAGCCGCCACCGGCCATGCGCTCGACGATGATCGGACACTCGTCAGCGAACACCTCGTCGCAGAACGCCGTCAACGCGCCGGTGTCGGGAACGTCACTCATGATGGAGCCTGCGCGCACAGTTCGGCCCACTTGGCCTCGGCTGCGGCCCGACGCGAGGGAATGTGCTCGGTGGGCCATCCCTGCACCGGTCGGTGGTCCTTGAGCAGGGTGCGGGCCAACACCGACTTGTGGAGCTCGTCGGGCCCGTCACCGATGGATCCGAACCGGGTGCCGCGGTACCAAGACTCCACAGGCAGATCGGTCGAGTAGCCGAGGGCACCGCACACCTGGATGGTGCGGTCGAGCACCGCCAGCACCGTCTTCGACACCAGCGCTTTCACCATGCCCAACTCGTGGCGGACCTTGGCGGCACCGTACCGATCCATCTTCCACGCCGTCTGGAAGCACACCAGGCGAGCCGATTCGATCTCCATGTGCGACAGCGCGATGTAGTCCTGGATCATCTGGTGCTGGGCCAACAACCGGCCGTGCGACTCGCGCGACACCGCTCGCTCGCACATGATGTCGAAGGCCCGCTGCGCCTGACCGAGCCAACGCATCGCGTGGTGGATGCGGCCACCACCGAGTCGCTTCTGGGCGAGGACGAACCCGTCACCCGGTTCGCCGATCATGTGGTCGAGAGGCACCCGGCATTCGCGGAAGATCACCTCGGCGTGTCCCCCGGGCCGGCCGAACTCCGGACGGGGATGTGACATGGTCCCGACGTCGCGTACGACGTCCATGCCCGGCGTGCCGGCGGGCACCACGATGATCGACGCGTGCTTGTGCGGGCGGTTCTCCGGGTTGGTCTCGGCGAACACCAGGGTGATGTCGGCCGAGGACGCATTGGTGATGAACCACTTGTGTCCGTCGATCACCCATTCGTCGCCATCGCGCACGGCGGTGGTGGAGATCTTCGTGGGGTCGGCGCCGGCGTTGAACGGTTCGGTGAGGGCGAACGCGCTGGTGATCTCACCCCGCAGGTTGGGCCACAACCAACGTTCCTTCTGCTCCTCGGTGGCGCCATGCGCCATCAGTTCCATGTTCCCGCTGTCGGGGGCCTGCACCCCGAACACCAGCATGGAGAACATCGAACGCCCGATCTGTTCGGACATCAGGGCCAACTTCAGCTGCCCGAAGCCCTGACCGCCGAGGGCCGGGTCGAGGAAGGCGCCCCACAGACCGCGGGCCTTCACCTTGTCGCGCAGCACCTCGAGCACCGGGGCGATCTCGGCCCGCGACTTCTCCTCCAACAGCGACTCGATGGGGATGATCTCGGTGTCGATGAACCCGCGCATCCAGTCGAGTTCGGTCTGGAACTCCGGATCGGTCTCGAAATCCCACGCCATCGTGACTCCCTTCGCCTCAGCGCAGCGCGAATCCCTCGTAGCCATTGGCCGCCATCTCGTTGGCCCGGGCCATGTACCGATCGAGCCCGCCGAGGTAGATGGGCAGGTTCCGCGCCTTGCCGGCGATGTTGCCGCCGTTGTACCAGGAGCTGCAGTTGGGCGCGAGGAACATCGAGCCGGCTGCCGCTGCCTCCACCTCGGCGCACCACGCGTCCTGGGCCTCGACCTCCGCCTCGACACACGTGCGCTCGGTGGCGCGGAGATGGTCGAGGAGATCGGCGATCCAACCCACCTGCAACTCGATGTGCGGTGGATAGGTGGCGAGCACGCCGACGCTGCCCGGTCCGATGATCATGAGCAGGTTGGGGAATCCTGCCGCCGCGAAGCCCATGAGGGTCCGCGGACCGTCGGTCCATTCGTCGCGCAGGAGTCGACCATCGGTACCGCGGATGTCGATGCGGGTCAACGCACCCGAGACGGCATCGAACCCGGTGGCGAACACCAGCACATCGAGTTCCTTGGTGCCCGACGCCGTCACCACGCCGGCGGGCACGACCTCGACGACCGGATCCTTGCGGAGATCGACGAGTGTCACGTCGTCCCGGTTGAACGTCTCGAAATAGCCGTTGTCGAGCACGGGTCGCTTGCACCCGATCGGATAGTCCTTCGGACACAGCGAATCGGCCACTTCGGGGTCGTGCACCGTGCGCCGCACCATCTCCCGGAACAACTCGACCGCCATCTCGTTGGCCTCGAGATCCTTGGCGGCGTCGCCCCAGATCCGTGCTGCGCTGAACCCGTGCTCGGCCAGCGCCGCCTCGCGCTCGTCCGCCGTGCTCTCGAGGATGCGCTTGTCGGGATCGGCGAACGTGAAGATCACCGCACCGGTGGTGTGCGCCGTGGCCAGCGGCGAGGCGTACTGCGCGGCGCGCAGCTCCCGATAGCGCGACTTCACCTCGGCCTGTTCAGCCTCGGTCAACGGCCGGTTCTGCGACGGCCACGTGAACGCCGCCGTGCGTTGGAACACCGTGAGATGACCGGCCACCTCCGCCAGTTCGGGAATGGCCTGCACACCGGATGATCCGTTGCCGACGATGCCCACGCGCCGTCCCTCGAGCTCGACACCGTCCTCGGGCCACAGACTGGTCTGCACGATCTCACCGGCGAAGGTGTCGAGGCCCGGCCAGTCGGGGCGATGCGGCGCCGAGAGTCCACCGGTGGCCATCACGCAGAACCGAGCCCGCAGACGTTCGCCGGTCTCGGTGTCGACCACCCATGTGTCGGTGGTCGCGTCGAACGTCATGGCCGACACGCCGGTGGACAAGCGGATGTCGCGGCGCAGGTCGTAGCGGTCGGCGATGTGGTTGAGGTATCGCTCGATCTCGGGCTGGGCGGCGAAGTGCTCGGTCCACTCCCACTCCTGTTCCAGTTCGGGATCGAAGCCGAACGAGTACTCGAGACTGGGGATGTCGCAGCGCGCTCCCGGATAGCGGTTCCAGTACCAGGTGCCTCCCACCTCCGGCGCCCGCTCGAGCACGATCACCCGGAAGCCCCGGTCGCGCAGCGCCTTGAGGGCGTAGAGCCCGGACATACCGGCACCCACCACGACGATGTCGGCATCCAGTTCGATGTCGCCGTTCCCCATGCTGTCCCCCTCCGAGCGAGCTGCGGGGGCCATCTTCACACTCCGACCGCAGCAAGGGGAGCGCCGACCACCGAGCTCAGCGACTGCGGGACCATGCCGAGAAACTGGCCAGCGATCCGCCCCGTGGTCGTTCCAGCCACGGCCACGGATGCACCTCGGCCATCGACAGGAACCGGGCCAGACGCCGCCATCCCGGCACCGGGGTGAAGGTGGTGGCGAGGGCCCGACCGGCCAGCACCTCGCCCGGGTCGCCCAAGTGCACGTCGACCGGACGCTGTCGGCCGAGTTCGGCCAGTCGATCGACGAGGAACACGAGTCGCTTCGAGGAGAGTCGCAGTCGGTCGAGGAGTGAGTGATCGAACACGAACACCACCGGAAGGTCGGGGTGCGCGGCCAACGCCGGGTCGTCATCGCCCAACGACTCGGCCGTCAACCACACGGTGTCCGGATCCGAGCGACGATCGACCCGACGCGGGCCGGCGGTGGCCGATGGATCGGGGTCGTGACGCAGCCGGGGATCGGGTTCGATGTGGTCGAACTCGGGGTCATCGGGCCAGTCCTCGATGGGGCAGTCATGGCGATGGGCGCACGACGCGCACAGGTCGGGGGCACGACGCCGGACCTGCGAACGCGAGAAGCCGTAGACCTTCGATGTGCCCGCACCGATCGTCCACTGCCACCCCAGACGGTTGGCAGCACGAGAGCCGTCGAGCAGATGGGCGAAGAAGAGGTCCTCACCGGCGCGCCAGTCGACGCCGCGCCGGACCGACCACTCCGACGCCAGCCACATCCTCGTCTGGTTGACCAGCCACCCGTCGCGCTCGAGCTCGTCGAGGTTCTCGCCGACACACCGCATCGAGCGGTCCCATCCCGCCTCGACACCGGAGCCGTCCCCGGGTCCGAGTTGCGACATCGGCAGACGCCGCAGAGGCGCACCTGTCGCCGAGCCCAGTCGGGCATAGAGATGGCGCGCGTACTCCTGCCATCGCAGTTCATCGCGGAACTTGCGGCGATCCTCGGCCGGGCCGTCGACCGCCGCGTGCACCCGAGGAAGGGTGAGCAGCCCGTGACGGATCCACGGCGACAACCCCGACGCCCCGCGACGAGCAGGGGGCCACACCTCGTTGCGGGTCCGGGCGTAGCCCGTGACGTCGAACGCGTCGAGGGCCGCATCGGCAGCGACCTGTGTGCCCGTCCAACGAGACGATCGGTGCGGGCGATCACGACAGACCCCGGCCAGATGCTCGGCCACCCACTCGACCTCGCAGCCGACTTCGGGCACCGGGAGTCGCATGCGGAGAAGTTATCGACGTGCCCGCCGAGCGCATCGATGCCCGCACGACCGCTTCGACGACATGCGACCGGCCATCACTAGTGTCGGGACGGTCGACACCGGGTGGTGCACAGGGGGTCTCCATGACGACGTTCGACCTCAGCGATCCCGCACTCCTGTTCTCGCAGGAGTTCATCGACGACCCGGCACCGTTCTACGAGTTCCTGCGCGCACACGCTCCCGTGTGGGAGATGCCCGGGAGCGGCACCTTCGTCGTCTCCACCGCTGCGCTGGTGGCCGAGGCCGTGGCCCGACCGGAGGAGTTCTCCAGCAATCTGACCAGCCTGCTCTACACCGACGACGCCGGACTCCCGACCGTGTTCGACATGAGTCATCGGGGCGCGGCCATCCACGTGCTGGCCACCGCCGATCCGCCGACCCACACCGCCCATCGGCGACTCCTGCAACCGGTGTTCAGCCCGGCCGCCGTCGAACGGATCGCCCCGTTCGTCGACGCGTGGAGCGCACGACTCGTCGAGGCCCTCGTGGAGACCGGCCGCGGTGACGTGGCCACGGGTCTGGCCGAACCACTGCCGATCCAGGTGATCGCGGCGATGGTCGGCATCCCCGCCGACGATGTGCCGGAACTGGCCCCGTCGGTGCTCCGGTCCAACGACCTGTTGGCCGGGGTGCTCGGCATCGCCGACATGGTGGCGGGAGCCGAGGCATCGAACCGGGTGAACGGGTACCTGACCGAACTGCTGCGCACGTGGGTCCCCACCGCCGACGGGGCCACCGCGTGCGACGCACTCACTGCGGCGATCGACACCGGGGCGATCACCGTCGACGAGAGCCTCGGGATGCTGGTGCAGTTGCTCGGGGCCGGCACCGAGACGACCACCAGCCTCATCGGCCGGGCATCGTTGCAACTGGCGCGGGATCGTGACCGGCAGGACGGGCTGCGCGCCGATCCCTCACAACTCGATCGCTTCATCGAGGAGGTGCTCCGCGTCGATGGTCCGTTCCGGTTCCACTATCGGTCGACGCCGGTCGACACCGAACTGGGAGGCGTGTCGATCCCGGCCGGTTCCCGGGTCCTGCTGTTGTGGGCGGCGGCCAATCTCGATGGCGACCACTTCGACCGACCCGACGACTTCGATCCCGCCCGGGCCGCGTTGCGCTCGCACTTCGCCTTCGGACGGGGGCTCCACTTCTGCATCGGTGCTCCGCTGGCCCGACTCGAGGCTCGGTCGGCGTTGGCGGCACTGTTGGCCGGCACGCGCGACTTCCGGCTCGACCCGGAGAACGCCCCCTCCTTCCGGCGATCGATCTTCGTGCGGAAGCTCGATCACCTCCCGGTGCTTCTCGACTGAGACCACCGCATAGGGGTACCACCCCCGGGTACCGCACCGGGGTGGAATCGTCGGCAGTGGTGGTGATCGCGGACTTGACGGCCGAACCTCGCATATGGACTCGGGTACGGAACGATGATCGCCCTCGGACTGCTGGCGTTGGTGATGCTGGCCATGGTGCTGGCGGTCGCCGCCACCCGGGCCCGCACTGGCACCAACGGCATCGGCACGCAGACGTCGAGGGCACCGGCCTCCGCCGTCGAGATCTCACTGCGGCGATGGGTGGCGGCGGGTCTGCTCGACGAGTCCCAGGCGAGCGCCATCACCGCCTTCGAGTCGGATCGACGAGCGGCCCGCACGCCACCCCGACTCTCGCCCGCCATCGAGGCCATGGCCTACGTGGGCGGCCTGCTGCTCACCGTCGGCACCGGGATGCTGGTC
>VERC01000278.1 GCA_018882825.1 Acidimicrobiia bacterium
ACGGGAGGAGGGCCGCCCCATCGAGCGCGGCGGGGGCTACCTCACGCTCACGCGTCCCTGGCCCGGCATGCTGCGCGGCATCTGGGGCGATCCGGAGCGCTACCGCGAGACCTACTGGAGTCGCTATCCCGGTCGGTACTTCGCCGGTGACGGGGCCAAGATCGACGACGACGGGTACCTGTGGTTGCTCGGTCGCGTCGACGACGTCATGAACGTCTCGGGTCACCGCATCTCCACCACCGAGGTGGAGAGCGCGCTCGTCGATCACCACGCCGTGGCCGAGGCTGCCGTGGTCGGCGCCACCGACGAACTGTCCGGTCAGGCCATCGTCGGTTACGTGATCGTGCGCGGGGGCGTCGAGGCCGACGACGCGCTGGTCGACGAACTGCGCCAGCACGTGGCCCGGAGGATCGGGCCGACGGCGCGACCCAAGCGCGTGATCATCGTTCCCGATCTCCCCAAGACCCGCAGCGGCAAGATCATGCGTCGTCTGTTGCGCGACATCGCCGATGGGAATCCCCTCGGTGACACGACCACTCTGGCTGATCCCACCGTGGTGGGGGCCATCGAGGAGAGCGCGCGCAGCGGTCCGGGGAGTGGCGCGTGAGCGCAGGCGTCGACGCGCGGCATCACAACTGGTACTGGAACGCCGGACCGGTCGGACCCGGGCCGACCGTCGTGTTCGACATGGACGGGGTGCTGTCGGACGCCACCGGCCGACAGCACCACATCGAGTCGTGGGACTGGGACGCCTTCTTCGCCGCCTGCGGTGACGACGAGGTCATCCACGAACTGTCCCGTCTCCTGTCGTTGCTGGCGCCCGAACTCCACGTCGTGCTGCTCACGGCCCGCCCGATGCGCGTTCGGCCCCAGACGCTGGAGTGGCTGGGACGTCACGGTCTGCGCTGGGACCTGTTGTGCATGCGCGAGGACGCCGAGTTCCGTGAGGCCTGGCGGTTCAAGCAGCGAACCGTCGGGGAGTTGCGCGACCACGGGTTCGAGCTGTTGCTGGCGTTCGAGGACGACCGTCGCAACGCCGACATGTTCCACGCCGAGGGTGTGCCCTGCGTGTACATCCACTCGGGCTACTACGACTGACGGTCCTCAGTCCCGGAAGTTCTCGAACTGCAGGGGGATCTCGAGGTCGATCTCCTTGAGGCCGGCGATGACGGCCTGCAGGTCGTCGCGCTTCTTCCCCGTCACCCGGACCTGCTCACCCTGGGTCTGGGACTGGATCCCCTTGAGGCCGAGCTCCTTGATCGCCTTGTTCACGGCCTTGGCCTTCTCGCTGGAGATGCCGGCGACGATCTTCACCGTCTGACGTACCGTGCCACCCGACGCGTCCTCGACCTTGCCGTAGTCGAGCGACTTGAGCGACACCTTGCGCTTGACCAGCTTCTCCTCGAGCACCTGACGCAGGGCGGCGAGTCGGTCGGGACTGCTCGAGTGCATCTCGATGGCCATGTCCTTGAACTCGATGGTCGAGCCCGTGTTCTTGAAGTCGAACCGGGTGGCCAGTTCACGGGCGGCCTGATCGACCGCGTTGCGGACCTCCTGCTCGTCGACCTGGGAGACGACGTCGAAACTGGGCATGGGGCTGACCTCCTGTCGCACCGGCCACCCGCGCCGCCGGAGGGACCGACGGGCGGGGAGCCGGATGGTGGGCCGGGCTGGATTCGAACCAGCGAAGGCAGAACCGACGGGTTTACAGCCCGTTCCCTTTGGCCACTCGGGCACCGACCCAGGACTCGCCGACTGTAGCGGAGGCCCCGCCCCCGGCCGAATGCCCCACGAGGTCAGAGCATCTTCTGCAGCAGCACCACGTCGAGCCAGCGGCCGAACTTGCGTCCGACCTCGACCTCGGTGCCGACGATCCGGAAGCCCAGCGACTCGTGGAGGCCGATGGAGGTCTCGTGGCCACCCACCACCCGGGCCATCACCGCATGGAACCCCCGGGTGGCGGCGATGTCGAGGAGCTCGGTCAGCAGGGCCCGCCCCGCGCCCCGGCCCCGGAAGTCGGCGTGGACGTAGACCGAGTCCTCGACCGTGGTGGCGTAGGCCGGCCGGTCCCGATACGGCGACAACGAGGCGAATCCGGCCACCCGTCCCTCGATCTCGGCCACCACGACGGCCATGGCCCCCGATCGCTGGTCGAGCCATGCCTCCTGCTCGGCCTCGGTGCGGGGCACGAGATCGAACGTGACCGTCGACCCGACGACCTCGGCGTTGTAGATCTCACGGGTCGCTTCGGCGTCATCGGGACGGGCCAGGCGCAGCAGCACGACGTCACCGTACCGGGAGCCCGCCGGTGAGTTGGGACCGGATCGGGGCCCGTGGCATGATGTGCGGCCTTCGTCGGGCTCGCCCGACACGCCCCCTTAGCTCAGTCGGCAGAGCGTTTCCATGGTAAGGAAAAGGTCGACAGTTCGATTCTGTCAGGGGGCTCCGTGCCGCAAGGGCCTCCCGCCCGACCGGTCACCCGTCGGCGTAGCTCAGATGGTCAGAGCACTCGGCTCATAATCGAGTGGTCGTCGGTTCAAGTCCGACCGCCGACACCAACGCAGGCATCCGCAGACGCAGCACCGATTCGCAACACGAGTTCGCAACACAATCCCCAGACGGTCGAGGAGACCGGGAACCACCAGGAGAATCCGATGGCACGCGAGAAGTTCGAGCGGACCAAGCCCCATGCGAATGTGGGGACGATGGGTCATATCGATCATGGGAAGACGACGTTGACGGCGGCGATCACGAAGGTGCTTGCCGATGC
>VERC01000279.1 GCA_018882825.1 Acidimicrobiia bacterium
AGGCCAGGGCCACCGAGCGCAGCGCCGTCTCGGGATCGACCCCGGCGCGACGCGCCTCGTCGACCACCGCGAACAGCAGTGCGCCCGTGGTGTCGTCGTCGATCTGGTGCGCGAACTCCCCGTACGCGTCGATCGAGGCGCCGGCGACGGGCAGTCCGTCGACAGTGGCGATGCTGACCGCCTTCTTCTGGATCTTGAGCGCGTACAACAGTGCGGGTATCGCCACCGGCACCCCGTCGAAGACGCTCTCGCGATCCTTCTCCTGCTTCTTGATCAATTCCCAGTTGCGCATCACCTCGTCGGCATCGGCCGCATCGACATCGCCGAACACGTGGGGATGACGGGCCCGCAACTTGTCGTGCACGTTGCGGGCCACGTCGGCGATGGTGAACCGACCCTCCTCGGCGGCGAGCCGCGCATGGAAGAGCACCTGGAACAGGAGATCACCGAGTTCCTCCTCCAGGTGGTCGTATCCCTCCCCGGTGACCACGTCGAGTTGATCGATGGCCTCGAGGACCTCGTAGGCCTCCTCGAGCAGATGACGCCGCAACGACTCGTGCGTCTGCTCGCGATCCCAGGGGCAGCGCTCGCGCAGCACCGCCACCTGTTCCACGAAGCGGGCCAGCTCCTGTGACACGGGTGCGGCGAGATGCGGCACGTACACCGAGGTGAGGTGGTCCGGTTCGATGCGATCGAGTTCGGTCCACCGCACCGAGCGAACCGACTGGTCGGGCAGGCCCAATCGCTGGAGCACGACGACCTCGGCCTCGGCGGCCAGGCACGGCTCGATGCCGGCGTCGAGCGCCAGCTTCACGTCAGAGAGCACGTCGACCGAATCGCACTGGGCCACCAACAACGGTCCGCGCTCACCGGCCGCATCCACGGCGAACCGATGCCCATCGACGATGCGGACTCCGGCAGCCACCGGATCGATGCCCAGCCGGGTCCAGGTCAGATCGAGGAACGACAATGCGGGTTCGAGGTGGACGTCGGCACCGGACCCCAACAGGAGTTCGACGGAACGCTCGGCCACCAGCGGGGAGCCGGGAACGGCATAGAGCACCTCGTGGCCCGCCCGGGCCGCGTCGAGGAGCGTGTCGACGATCGTGCGGTACACCTGCTCGAGCGACGCAGCCGACTCGTAGACCTCGTCGAAGGACCGGGGCCGGACCAGCGCGGCCGCGGCCGGATGACGGCGGGTGCGCACGAAGCACACTCCGGCTCCGTCGATGGCCCGATCGATGGCGCGACGGGCTCCGACGGTGAGGAGATCGATGTCACCGGGACCGAGGCCGACGACGACGATGCGACCGGGTACGGACCGCTCGGCCGCCGACCCATCGGACCCGGACCGATCGGCCACGACGCCGCTCAACCTCCGGCGGGGAGTGCGCCGCTCTCGATGTCCATCGGCTCCGACGCTCCGGCCGGAGGCTGGATGCGACCGGTGGCGGCGTCGAACCGGCCGTAGCGAGGATCGACCGACACCGAGAGGTCACGCGCCAGTCGCGCCAGTTCGACATCGACGAGTTGCTGCGCACTCTGCATGACGTTCTGCTCGAGAGTGGCCCGCAGATCGTCGAATCCGAGTGTGCCGCGGGCGGTGACGAGGATCAGGTGGTACCCGAACTCGGTCTTCACCGGCTCGCCCACCACACCGATCGGCTGCGTCCATGCCGCATCGTCGAAGGCGGTCACGTACGAGCCTCGGGGGGCGCACCCGAGCGCTCCACCGTTGGCCGCCGAACCCGTGTCCTGTGAACGAGCCTGGGCCACCGAGGCGAAGTTCGACGTCCCGGTGAGCTGACCCCGGATGGCCTGGATGGAGCTCAACGCCGTGGCGTACTGGGCGTCGGTCGGCTTGGCGTTGGCCGACCCGGAACCGGCCAGCACGAGGATGTGGCTGGCGCACACGAGGTCACCGGCGTACCGGTCCTTCGTGGCCTCGTAGAGACTGCGCAACGCCGCCTCGGAGCGGGCCTCGGCGATGACGGCACGGGCCAGGACCTCCTGGGCGGCGACACCTTCGACCAACGACGCCTGGTACGAAGCCGGGAGGTCACCGAACACCGAACGACTGCCGGTGGTGAAGTTCTGCTCGAGGGTCGACCTGGCGGCGGCGAGATCGTCGTCGGAGACGGTGAGGCCGCGCTGGCGAACGCCCACCTTGGCCGCCTGCAGACTCAGCTGGTCGTTGAGGAAGGCGGCAGTGAACGACGTCGTCCACGACTTGCCGTCGGGCGAGCGGAGACTGGCGGTGCCGCCCGACGCGTCGTACACCTCGGCGAAGGCCGACAACTGCGACTGGAAGGTGGAGTCCGACATCGACCACGACTCCACCGTGAGCGCCGTCGGGTCGACGGCCGAACACGCCGGCGCCACCACGGCGAGGGCGACGGCGGCCACGACGGCGGCGAAGAGGGACCTTCTCGACGTTCTCACAGACTCGTCACCCTAACGGAGGGCCGCGGCGTCGATGGACCGGGCGTCCTCGTCGGGGAACAGATCGGCCAACGCTTCCAGCAGTTCCTCGACGACACCGGCGGACGAGCGCAAGGGCAACTGCAACTGGCCGAGCTCGGTCTTGAGGACCGCACCCTTGTAGACGCGTTCGAGGCGGATCTGCTTCGAGGTCGGCAGCACGATCGGCGAGAGACGGGCCAGGTGGCGCGGTCCGCCGAAGCCGGGACCCTTGGTGACGACGACCTCGGTGATCCCGATCCGCACGCATTCGGCCCGCAGGCGGGC
>VERC01000280.1 GCA_018882825.1 Acidimicrobiia bacterium
GGGCGATCGTCCGCCGACCGGGCCCGCCCATAGTGTTGGGGGGGTGAAGCCGCTCATCGTGCTGCCGACCTACAACGAGGCGGAGAACATCGTGGAGGTCCTCGAGCGGATCGCCGAGGCCACCCCGGCCGCCGATGTCCTCGTCGTCGACGACGGGAGTCCGGACGGCACGGCCGATCTGGCCGAGGCGTGGGGCGCCGACAACGGCGGTCGCGTGTCGGTGCTGCGTCGGGGGGCCAAGGCCGGTCTGGGTTCGGCCTACCGCGCCGGTTTCGCCCATGGACTGGCCAACGGCTACGACGCGCTGGTGGAGATGGACTCGGACCTGCAGCATGATCCGGCGGCACTCCCGTCATTGTTGAGCGCCGTCGACGCCGGTGCCGATCTCGCCATCGGGTCACGGTACGTGCCCGGTGGCCACATCCCCGACTGGCCCCGGCACCGTGAATGGTTGTCGCGCGGAGGCAACCGCTACGCGTCGATCGTGTTGGGCCTGCAGGTGCGCGATGCGACGGCCGGATTCCGTTGTTACGCGGCATCGATGCTGGACCGACTCGATCTCGAGCACATCACCGCCGATGGCTACGGCTTCCAGATCGAGATGGCCTACAACATCGCCCGTCTCGGTGGTCGGATCGTCGAGGTCCCGATCACGTTCAACGATCGTGAGCGAGGCACGTCGAAGATGTCGTCGCGCATCGTGGTCGAGGCACTCGTGCTCGTGACGTGGTGGGCGGTGCGTGATCGCATCCTGCGGCGACCGGCGCGGAGCCGGACGGACTGATGCGCGACTGGCTCGTCGCCGGCGCGTTGTTGGAGGGTCCACAGGGTCTGTTGCTGGTGCAGAACCGTCGTCGGGACGGTTCGGTGGACTGGAGCCCGCCCGGGGGAGTGATCGACGCCGGTGAGACGGTGCTCGACGGTCTGGCTCGCGAGGTGCACGAGGAGACCGGCCTCGTGGTGACCGGATGGGAGCGCAAGGTCTACGACATCGAGGCCCACGCCCCCGACATGGGATGGACACTGCGGGTCGAGGCGTGGCTGGCGGCGACATGGGAGGGCGAGGTGCGGTTCGCCGACCCCGACGGGATCGTGGAGGCGGCCGCGTGGGTCGACCCGGCCGGGTGCGACGCGCGACTCGGCCGCGGTGCGCCATGGGTGGCGGAACCGGTCCTGGCGTGGATGGTGGACCGCTGGAGCGAGTCGCGTCGGTTCGCCTACCGCATCGACGGTCATGAGCGGGGATCGATGGTGGTCACCCGGGTGTGACGCCGATGGCCAGCATCCTCCATGTCGACATGGACGCGTTCTTCGTGTCGGTCGAACTGCTCGACCGGCCCGAACTGCGCGGCCGACCGGTGGTGGTGGGGGGCAGTGGTGATCGAGGGGTGGTCGCCGCCGCGTCGTACGAGGCGCGTGCCTACGGGATCCACTCGGCCATGCCCTCGTCGAGGGCGCGGCGCCTGTGTCCCGATGCGGTCTTCCTTCACGGTCGACACGACCGCTACGCCGAGGTGAGTGCGCGGGTGATGGCCATCTTCCGTGACGTCACGCCGCTGGTCGAACCGTTGTCGCTCGACGAGGCGTTCCTCGACGTGTCGGGTGCGATCACCACCGCCGGTCCGCCAGTGGCCATCGCTGCCGCACTGCGTGGCCGTGTGCTCGACGAGGAGGGGCTGACCTGTTCGGTCGGGGTGGCGTCGACGAAGTTCGTGGCCAAGTTGGCCTCGGAAGCGGCCAAGCCGAGGGCGACGACCACCGGACCGGTGTTCGGCAGTGGTGTGCACGTGGTCGAACCGGACGAGACACTCGCCTTCCTGCGGCCCTTGCCCGTGCAGGCGTTGTGGGGTGTCGGTCCGGCCACCCTCGATCGACTGCAACGCATGGGCATCGTGACCGTGGCCGACCTCGCCGATCTGCCACTCGACAACGTCGCCGCCGCCATCGGTCGCTCCCACGCCGTCCATCTGCACGCACTGGCCAACGGACGCGACGAGCGGGCAGTGGAGCCGTCGCGGGCCACCAAGTCGATCGGGCACGAGGAGACGTTCGTCCGGGACCACCACGAGCGAGCGGTGCTCGATCGGGAGGTGGTGGCCTTCGCCGATGCCGTCGCGTCGCGGTTGCGCGCCGCCGGACTCGTCGGGCGGACGGTGCAGCTCAAGGTCCGGTTCGGGGACTTCAGCACGATCCCGCGTTCCACGACCCTGCCGGTGGCCGTCGACGACGCCCGTTCGCTCGCCGATGCCGGACGACACCTGCTCGATCAGGTCGATCCATCGCCCGGTGTGCGACTGCTCGGCCTGTCGGTGAGCGGGCTGGCCCCGCCGGCCGGTCGCCAACTCACGCTCGACGATGCCGAGGGTGCGGGATGGCTGGAGGTGGCCGATGCCGTCGACGAGATCCGGGACCGTTTCGGCTCCTCGGCCATCGGCCCGGCGGTCACCATGGGCCCGGGTGCGCCCCGTCCCAAGCGTCGCGGGACGGCACAGTGGGGCCCCGCCGCCCCGGAGCGCGAGCCGGAGAGCGAACCGGGTGACCCGATCGGGTGAGGCCGTGCCGTTGTGATCGGCCCCTGCGCGTGGGAGACTGTGCACGTTCCACCGAGACCGAGGTCGACACCGTGCCGCTTTCCGAGGACGAACAGCGCATCCTCAGCGAGATCGAGCAGCAGCTCTACCAGTCCGACCCCGGGCTGGCCCGCGACATCGCCGACACCACCGTCTACACGGCCGCCTATCG
>VERC01000281.1 GCA_018882825.1 Acidimicrobiia bacterium
ACCCGGAGAAGGTGGCTCCGGCCATGCCCCGCCTCGTCCACGATCTCCCGGCCGGTGCGCCCCGCATCGTGCAGGGCGCCACGGGCATCGCCGCCACCATCGTGGGCGGGCGGGTGACGCTGCGCGATGGTGCGTCCACCGGGGCCCGTCCGGGGCGGCTCCTGCGGGGACCGCTCGCCGACCGACAGGAGGAGCAGTGATGAACGATCGATTGCCATGGGTGATCTCCGTCGACGACCACGTGGTCGAGCCCCGGGACGTGTGGACGTCGCGACTCCCGGCGGCGCTGCGCGACCGCGGTCCGCACGTGGTGGAGGACACCTGCGAGGTGCGGTTCGATCCCGTGACCGGCGCCCACAGCTTCATCAAGGGCGGTGACGGACCCCGCGCCGACTGGTGGGTGTACGGCGACGCGCTGCGGCCCATCCCCCAGGTGATGGCCTGTGCCGGGTTCGCGCCCGAGGACTTCACCCTGCAGCCGATCCCGTTCTCCGAGATGCGCCCCGGTTGCTGGGATGGCGTCGCTCGTCTGGCCGACATGGACGTGGCCCACATCGAACGGTCGCTGTGCTTCCCCACCTTCCCGCGCTTCGCCGGTCAGATGTTCCTGGAGTCTCCCGACAAGCACGTCGCCGACCTGTGCGTGCGCGCCTACAACGACTGGATGATCGAGGAATGGTGCGGTCCCAGCGGTGGACGTCTCATCCCGCTGTGTCTGGTGCAACTGTGGGATCCGCGGCTGGCCGCGGCCGAGGTGCGACGCGTGGCGGCCCTCGGTGTGCGGGCCATCACCTTCCCCGAGTTGCCCACCTATCTCGGACTTCCGTCGATCCATGCCCGTGACGGACACTGGGAGCCGCTGTGGGCGGCCTGTGACGAGACGGGCGTGTCGGTGCACATGCACATCGGGTCAGGCTCGAAGATGCCGCAGACGAGCATCGACGCTCCGTCGGGTGTGGGGGTGGCGGTCACGTCGATCAATGCCTTCATGGCGCTGTCGGACTGGTTGCTGTCGGGGGTGCTGGCGCGACATCCCCACGTGCGCATCGCCTTCTCCGAGAGCCAGATCGGGTGGATGCCCTACGTGTTCGAGCGATGCGACCGCGTGTTCGAACAGAGCTCCGGTTGGTCGGAGATCGATCCCGCGGTCACCGAACTCCCGAGCTCCTACGTACCGGGTCGCGTCTTCGGATGCTTCTTCGACGACACCGTCGGCGTGCGCACCCGCGACCTCATCGGCGTGACGCAGATGTTGTTCGAGACCGATTACCCGCACCAGGACTCGACGTGGCCGTCCACACCGGACGTGGTGGCCCGTATCGCCGAGATGGTCTCGGCCGACGAACTGGAGCGCATCATGCGCACCAACGCCATCGAACTGCTGGAACTCGATCCGACGAGTCTCGTTCCGGCTTCGGTGCGCTGAACCCCTCAGGGCTTCCCGCACCCGGGCACGTCGACGTCGAGGGCCAGCAGCCGACCGGTGCGGGCGGCCTTCACCACGTCGCGCTTCCAGTCGGCGGCGGCACACACGACCAACGTCCGTCGATCCGATCCGGCGAGCACGCAGGCCACGGGGATGAGGCCCTCGAAGCGATGCTCGTCGGTGGTGGTGCCATCGGGCTCGGCCCGCAGGACGCGGGCTCCGATCGGATCGGCCACCCACACCGCACCCTCGGCATCGAGGCAGATCCCGTCAGGTGGAGCGAACGCGGGGCCGTCGGGTGCCGGTCGCAGCGTCACGTACACCCGACGATCCGACAACGTGCCGTCCTCGGCCCGGTCGAAGGCCGTGATGCGCCCGGCGCCGCTCTCGGCCACCAGCAGGGATCGCTCGTCGGGGGTCAGCACATGGCCGTTGGGTGAGGCCAGGTCCTCGGCGGCCACGAACCACGAACCGTCGGGCCGCACGCAGAACGTGCGGCCGGGGCGGATCTCCCCGCCCTCGTGGATGCGCTGTCCCATGTCGCCGATGTAGGCGGTGCCGTCGGCGGACACGATCATGTCGTTGAGCGAACCGATGGCGGCCGATGACAGATCGGCGTGGACGACCACCGATCCGTCCGGTTCGACCCGCCGCAACTGCTGGGTCTCCATGGCCACGACCAACAGGCGCCCATCGGGCAGCCAGCCGAGGCCTGACGGTTCGTCGTCCTCGACGACGACCTCGGTGCGGGCGTCGCCGCGCAGATCCGTGGAGACGACCCGGTGATCGTGCATGTCGCTGAACCACACACGTCCGTCGTGCCAGCGCGGGCCCTCGGCGAAGCGCAGGTCGTCGAGGATCGTGCGCACTCGGCTGTCGGTCATCGGGTGATCGTAGGACGCCGTCGCGCGCGGCTCCTGCTCGTCGGTCGACCGAGCGTTCGTCGACCGAGCGTTCGTCGACCGAGCGTTCGTCGACCGGGTGTCGGTCGATCGAGCGTCGGAGGGCCGAGCATCGGGCGGCCGAGCCGGCGGAGACGTAGCGTTCGGGAAATGGGGGAACTGCTCGAAGATCTGCGTGTGGTCGATCTCACCGGCGGACACGGGCGTCTGGCGGCGCGGGTCCTGGCCGATCTCGGCGCGCAGGTCGTGCGCGTCGGGGGCGCGCCGCCGACGCGTGAGGGTGGCTCGTGGCGAATCGTGGACGGCGTCGATCTCGGCGCATTCGTCCGCAGCGCCGGTGTCGACATCGTCGAGCGAGATCCGGCGACGGCCGCCGATCGAGCCGCACTGCACACGCTGCTCGATGGTGCCG
>VERC01000048.1 GCA_018882825.1 Acidimicrobiia bacterium
GACCCCTACCGTTCGGTAACCTCGCCGCTCCCGCCGGGAACGGCTCGAGAAGGAAGTGACGACATGGACATCGCACGCATCGGCATCGTCGGCTCCGGGATCATGGGATCGGGCATCGCCGAGGTGGCCGCCACCAGTGGTTTCGAGGTCGTCCTGCGGTCCCGCTCACTCGACAGCGCGCAGGCCACGGTGGCCGGTATGGGCAAGTCCCTGGCCCGGCAGGTGGAGAAGGGGCGGCGCGAGCAGGCCGACGCCGACGCCGCGTTGGCCCGGGTCACGGCCACCGCCGATCTGGCCGACCTCGCCGACTGCGATCTGGTGATCGAGTCGATCGTCGAGGACCTCGACCTCAAGCTCGAGTTGTTCCGCGCCCTCGATGGCATCGTCAAGGCCGATGGCATCCTCGCCACCAACACCTCGACCCTGCCCGTGGTGGAGATGGCGGTGGCCACCGGTCGCGCCGACCGAGTCTGCGGTGTGCACTTCTTCAATCCGGCGCCCGCCATGAGTCTGGTGGAGATCGTGCGCCCGCTCACCGGTTCCGACGAGGTCATCGCCGCCGTCACCTCCTTCGCCCGCAGTTGTGGCAAGGAGCCCGTGGAGGTCGCCGATCGCGCCGGGTTCATCGTCAACGCACTGCTGTTCCCCTACCTCAACAACGCAGTGAAGATGCTCGAGAACCAGGTGGCCACGCGCGACGACATCGACACGGCCATGAAGGGCGGCTGCAACTTCCCGATGGGACCGCTCGCCCTGCTCGACCTCGTGGGCCTCGACACGTCGGTGGCGATCCTCGACGCGCTCTACGCGGAGTTCCACGATCCGAACTACTCGCCGGCGCCTCGACTGCGCCGGATGGTGTCGGCCGGACATCTCGGGCGGAAGTCCGGCGTCGGGTTCTACGACTACCGGAAGTGAGTCGTCACCATCGACGAGGGTCCTGACCGACGTCGACCGCAGGAACCACCGCCGTCGCAGTGGCGGTTCCCGCCGGCGCGGTCGGCCGACGAGAACGGCGTCGTCGGCCTCGGCGCCGATCTCGAACCGGGAACGGTGCTCGAGGGCTACCGCCGCGGCATCTTCCCCATGCCGGTGGAGGAGGGACGACTGCTGGCGTGGTGGTCCCCGGATCCCCGCGGTGTGCTGCCCCTCGACGGTCTGAAGGTGAGTCGCTCGTTGCGACGCTCGCGACTGCGCTTCGACGTCACCTTCGACACCGCGTTCGACGACGTGATCGACGCGTGCGCGTCTCCCGATCGTGACGGCCGCTGGATCGACGGCTCGATCGCCCTCGCCTACGGCGAACTCCATCGACTGGGCTGGGCCCATTCGGTGGAAGTGCGCGATCCGACCGACGGTCGCCTGGTGGGTGGCCTCTACGGCATCCACATCGAGGGCCTGTTCGCCGGTGAATCGATGTTCCACATCGAACGCGACGCCTCCAAGGTGGCCCTGGTCGCCCTCGTCGAGCGGCTGCGCGCCATCGGCGTCGTCCTGCTGGACGTCCAGTGGCTCACGCCCCACCTGGCCTCGCTGGGGGCGGTGGCCATCTCCCGCGACGAGTACCTCGAGCGGCTGACCGTCGCGCTGGCCACACCCGCAGACCCCTTCACCCCCGAGGGACGGCCGTGACAAGACGGGCCCGGGTGGGGGACGATGGATCCATGGCCGCCGACCGTCCGTGGATGATGCGCACCTACTCGGGTCACTCCACGGCCCGAGCCTCCAACGAGCTGTACCGCACGAATCTGGCCAAGGGACAGACGGGCCTGTCGATCGCCTTCGACCTGCCCACCCAGACGGGCTACGACCCGGACGACCCGCGCGCCCGCGGCGAGGTGGGGAAGGTCGGCGTACCCGTGGCCGAGTTGGGTCACATGCGTGAACTGCTGGCGGACATCCCGCTCGGCGAGATGAACACCTCCATGACGATCAACGCCACCGCCGTGTGGTTGTTCTCGTTGTACGTGGCCCACGCCGCCGAGACCGGTGTCGACTCAACTCGACTGCGAGGCACGACGCAGAACGACATCGTCAAGGAGTACCTGTCACGCGGCACCTACATCTTCCCGCCCGAGGCGTCACGCCGACTCATCGTCGACATGATCGCGTGGTGCGCCGAGCACGCCCCCGCGTGGAATCCGATGAACGTGTGCTCCTACCACCTGCAGGAGGCCGGAGCCACGCCCGTGCAGGAGATCGCCTTCTCGTTGGCCACCGCCATCGACGTGCTCGACGCGGTGCGTGACTCCGGGCAGGTGACACCCGAACGCATGTCGGACGTGGTGGCGTCGATCTCGTTCTTCGTCAACTCGGGCATCCGCTTCGTCGAGGAGGTGTGCAAGATGCGCGCCTTCACGAAGATGTGGGACGAGATCACTCGCGACCGCTACGGGGTGATCGATCCGAAGGCGCGCCGCTTCCGCTATGGCGTGCAGGTCAACTCGCTCGGGCTGACCGAGGCGCAACCCGAGAACAACGTGCAGCGCATCGTGCTCGAGATGCTGGGTGTGACGCTGTCCAAGGACGCCCGAGCCCGTTCGTTGCAGTTGCCGGCCTGGAACGAGGCACTCGGGCTGCCCCGCCCGTGGGACCAGCAGTGGTCACTTCGCATGCAACAGGTACTCGCCTACGAGACCGATCTGCTCGAGTACGACGACATCTTCAACGGCTCGCACGTGATCGAGGGGTTGACCGACGAGTTGATGACGGCGGCGCGGACCGAGCTCGACGAGGTCCTGGCCATGGGCGGTGCCTTCACCGCCATCGAGGAGCTCAAGGGACGCCTCGTCACCTCCAACACCGAACGGGTCCGACGCATCGAGTCGGGCGATCAAGTCGTGGTCGGCGTCAACCGGTTCACCGAGACGGCCGACTCACCGCTGGCCGGTGACGAGGCCATCCTGCGTGTCGATCCGGCGGTGGAGGCCGAGACCATCGCCGAGGTCGAGACGTGGCGCGCCACGCGCGACCCGCAGGCGGTGGCGACGGCACTGGACGAACTGCGCCGGGTGGCGGCCACCGACGAGAACATCGTGCCCGCCTCCATCGCCCTGGCCGAGGCGGGAGGCACCACCGGCGAATGGGCCGGAGTGCTGCGCGAGATCTTCGGCGAGTACCGGGCGCCCACCGGCGTGGCCGCCGCCGTCGGCGTGGGCGCGCTGGGCGAGGACCTGCGCGCCGTGGCCGACCGGGTGCGGACGATGCCGGGTGGCCCGCCCCGCTTCCTCGTGGGCAAGCCCGGACTCGACGGGCACTCCAACGGCGCCGAGCAGATCGCCGTGGCCGCCCGCGACGCCGGGATGGAGGTGATCTACCAGGGCATCCGCCTCACACCCGAGCAGATCGCCGCGGTGGCCCGCGACGAGGACGTCGACGTGGTGGGACTGTCGATCCTGTCGGGCAGCCACCTCCAACTGGTTCCCGATGTCGTGGATCGCCTGCGCGCCGAGGGCGTGGAGTGCCCGGTGATCGTGGGCGGCATCATCCCGGAGGACGACCGACCGAGACTGCTGGCCGCCGGGGTGGCCCGCGTGTACACGCCGAAGGACTTCGAACTCGCCAGCATCATGGGCGACATCGCCGAACTGGTCGCCACCACCCGGTCCTGACCGGCCGGCGTCAACGGCCGGGTTCGAACCCTCCGAGTTCGCCGAGCACCTCATCGTTGTCCGCGCCGAGGGCACGAGCGGCGAATCGCACACCGCCCGGAGTTGCCGACAGACGGGCGATGACATCCTGCATGGGCACCCCGCCGACCTCGACGATGGCCCCGCGGGCAGCCAGATGGGGATCGACCACGACGTCCGCCATCGAGTACACCGGCGCAGCGGCGACCTCGGCTCGTTCCGTCTCGGCCAGCACCTCGTCGCGGGTGCGTCGACCCACCCACTCGGCCACGAGTCGATCGATCTCCTCGCGGTGCTCGACGCGACCGGCGAATCCGGCGAACCGGGGGTCGTCGGGCGCACCGACCAACGCCAGGAACCGCTGGGCGACCGACTCGGCGGTGGTGGAGATGGCCACCCAGGAGTCGTCGGCACAGCGATAGGTGTTGCGGGGCACCGAGTAGGGGATGCCCGATCCCAGGCGCGGTTGCAGATAGCCCGTGAGCGCATGGGCCGAGAGCAGCGGACCCATGAGGTGCAGCATCGACTCCAGCAGGTTGACGTCGACGACCTGACCGACTCCGGAATGCACCGCCACCATGGTGGCGAAGGCAGCGACGATGGCGGTGACCTCGTCGGTCAGGGCGATGGGCGGCAGGAGCGGCGGTCCGTCGGGTTCGCCGTTGACTCCGGCGAAGCCCGACATGGCCTCGGCCAACGTGGCGAAGCCCGGTCGTGACGCGTACGGGCCGGTCTGACCGAACCCGGTGACACGCGTGATGACCAGTCGCGGGTTGGTGGACAACAACACGTCGGGGGCGAGACCGAGGGCCTCGAGCTTCCCGGGTCGGAAGTTCTCGATCAGCACGTCGGCGGTGTCGAGCAGACGACGCAGCGCGTCGACACCTCCGGGTGTCTTCAGATCGAGCACGACGGTGCGCTTGTTGCGACCGGCGATCTTCCAGAACAACGCCACGTCGTCGTTGGGATCGCGCCATCCCATGTCCCGTGCCGTGTCACCGGTACCCGGGCGCTCGACCTTGATGACGTCGGCCCCGAAATCACCGAGATGTCGAGCACACCCCGGACCGGCCAGCACGGTGGACAGGTCGACGACCCGCAGGTCCGCCAGTGGCCCGTTCGACGGCATCGCCCGACGTTACCCAGCCGTCCGGAACGTCGACCGGCCGTCGCCGGTCTCGACGACGAGATCACCGGCCACCGACCGCAACCGACGGGGCTCGGGGCCGTCGAGCAGATCGGGGCAGGTGGCCACGTCACCGACACGCGCGGCGCGGTCGGCGGCCTGCGACAACGCGATGGCCTCGTCGAGTACCGATCGGGCCTCGTCGTCGAGCAACGCCAGATCGTCGGACACGATCACCATCCCGCCCGACACCCCGACGGCCCGGGCCCAGGTGCGGGCCGCCTCGGGGGTGAGTTCGGTCTCGGACGTGCGCAACATCACGCAGTCCGGATCGTTCACCCACACCCGACGGTGCAGGAACGATCGGATGGCCGTGGCCGACCACGCATGGCGCGTCGCAGGTTTGGTGCCGGCATAGCCGGCGAGGAGCGACTCCACCGGACCGAGCGACCACGCCGGGGCGACGTCGGTCCCGATGCGATTGGCATCGACCACACCCACCGAATTCGACAACGGCACCCCACAGCCGAGGAGGAACACGTCGTCACCGACCCCGGCACGGATGGCGTCGAATCCCGCACGGACACGCTGGGCCGGTGTGAACGAGGCGTCCGACCACACGCCGTCGAACGACGGAGAGAACGTGAAGTCGAGTTTCAGGTACTCGAACCCCATGTCGACGAGCGTCGCCGCCAACGCCCGGAGGTGCTCTCGCACATCGTCGCGGGTGGTGTCGAGTCCGTACATCGAACCGCCGCGACCACCCTCCCACGGCGGGTTGAACATGTTGACCAGCGGCTCACCGTCGACGCCGCGGGCCAACCACTCGGGATGCTCGGTGGCCACACGCGAATCGGGAGCGGCGAGGAAGGGCGCCAACCACAGGCCCGGTCGCCGACCACGGGCGGCGATGGCGACGGCCATGGAGGGAAGGTCGCCACCGAACCGTTCCGAGACCGTGAGCCAGTCGCCGATCGCCGACTGGAACCCGTCGTCGACCTGGAACACGTCGAAGGGCCACTCGTCGGACAGGGCGAGGTTGGTGTCGATGTCGGCCCGGGTGACGCCGTGGAAGTAGTGGTACCAACTGCACCAGCCGACCTGGTGGCCGGCGTCGACGCGGGCCCCGGCCCGACGACCGACCATGGCCGCCCACGCCGCCAGCAGTTCGTCGACCGGTGCACCGGTGGCCACCGTCACGGCGTGCAGTGTGCGTCGTTCACCCGAGCCGAGCACGGCATCGCCGAGGAACGCTTCGGCGCACAGTTCGACACCCGAAGGTCCGGTCCGCAACCGCAGGGTTCCGTCGTGGCGATCTCCGCCGTCGAACCCGACGACGATCGGCTGACCGTCATCGTCGACGAGCACCGTTACCCATTCGGAGCGCAACTCGTCGGCGTGGGTGACGATCCGCTGGTCGGCCTGGTTGATGGCTCTGATCAACTCGACCGAACCGGGCGCGAGCGAGGGGTCGCGATCGACCCCGAACACCGCCACATCGGAGGGAGACCACGACTGGTAGCCGTGGCGCAGCATGCGGATCGGCCCCCGCGCGTCGAGGACTCGGAACACCACCCGCACGGCTCGCACCGCACCGACGCCCGGCGCCGAGCGAGCCACCGACCACGACCACGTCTCCGCCGCGCCGGGTCCGACGCCGGGGACACCGTCGTCGCCCCATCCGTCGGCCACCGACAGGTCGATCTCGTGAGCGCCCAGCGAGGTGCGGGCGGGGGTCGCGGTCCACGCGTCCCCATCGTCCAGTTCGAGTCGTTCGACGACCAGGCGCATGGACGGCGATGCTAGGTGTCCGCTGGCGCGCCGGACGCGTCACGACAGGAGGCGTCATGACCCGCATCGGCTACCAGATCCCGAACTTCACCCACCCCGGCATCGGGCCCACCGAGTTGTTCGAGTCCGTCGCCCTCCAGGCCGCCACTGCCGACCGTGCCGGCTTCGACACGGTGATGGTCATGGACCACTTCTACCAACTGCCGATGCTCGGCGAGCCGTCCAAGTACATGCTCGAGTGCTACACACTGCTCGCGGCGCTGGCCCAGCACACGACGACCGCCCGACTCGGTGCCCTGGTGACGGGCAACACGTATCGGAATCCAGCCCTGCTGGCCAAGACGATCACCACGCTCGACATCGTCTCGGGTGGTCGGGCGCAGTTGGGCATCGGCGCCGGCTGGTTCGAGCTCGAACACGACGCCTACGGCTTCGAGTTCGGCACCTTCACCGATCGTTTCGAGAAGCTCGAGGAGGCGCTGCAGATCATCCTGCCGATGCTGCGCGATGAACGGCCCACCTTCACCGGCGAGCACTACCGCGTCCTCGATGCCATCAACCAACCCGCACCGATCGGTCGAATCCCGATCATGATCGGCGGCAGCGGAGAGAAGAAGACACTGCGGATGGTCGCCCAGTACGCCGACGAGGCGAACTTCACCTGCGGCATGGACGAGGTGCCCCGCAAACTGGATGCTCTGGCCGCCCACTGCGAGCGCCTCGGCCGGGACCGCTCGGAGATCACCGTCACCAAGATGGCCCTGTGCGTGATCGCCCCCACCACCGATCAGGCCTTCGAGGAGGCCCGCTCGTTCCTGCGCACACAGATGGGCATCGACCTCGACACCGTCGACGAGGCGACCCGGGAGATGTTCCTGTCGTTGGTGTGGTGGGGAGACTCCGATGCCGTCGGTGAGAGGTTCGTCGAGGTGCGCGACGCGGGTCTCGACGGCATCACCGCGTCGCTGCCCGCCAACGGCACCAACCCGGAGCGCATCGAGCAACTGGGCGAGGTCGCCCGCCGGGTGTTCGGCTGACCGCAGCGGACCGAACTCCTTCCGCAACGATGTCGGGGCGATCAGACGCCGGGTCTCGACCGCCGGGCCGCCACCGGTCGCGACCACCATCGACCACTGAACCGCCATCGCGACTGGCGTTCGACCTCGTCCGCCAGCACCGCCACCGGACGGGTGACCTCGATGGCGGCGGCGATGGCCACCGCCTCCTCCTCGGTCGGCTCCGGGGAGATGCGCAGACCACTCACAGCGGGATGTTCCCGTGCTTGCGATGGGGCAGTTCCTCGCGCTTGGACCGCAGCATCTCGAGACCGGCGATCACCTTCCGACGGGTGTCGGCCGGATCGATCACGTCGTCGACGAAGCCCCGCTCGGCGGCAACGTAGGGATTGGCGAACCGCTCGGTGTAGTCGTCGACCAATTCGGCGCGACGCTTCTCGGGATCGGCGGCGCCCTCGAGTTCACGGCGATAGAGGATCTCCACCGCACCCTGCGGACCCATCACCGCCAGTTCGGCCGAGGGCCAGGCGAAGGCGAGGTCGGCGCCGATCGACTTGGAGTTCATGACCACGTAGGCGCCGCCGTAGGCCTTGCGCGTGATCACCTGGATGCGCGGCACCGTCGCCTCACAGAAGGCGTAGAGCAACTTGGCGCCGTGGCGGATGATGCCGCCGTACTCCTGATCGACACCGGGCAGGAAGCCCGGCACGTCGACGAACGTCACCAGTGGGATGTTGAATGCATCGCACGTGCGCACGAAACGTGCGCCCTTCTCGGCCGACTCGATGTCGAGCACACCAGCCAGCACCATCGGCTGGTTGCCGACGATGCCCACCGACTCACCGTTGAGCCGGGCGAAGCCGCACACGATCGATCCGGCCCACCGGGGGAAGTACTCGAAGAAGTCGCCGTCGTCGACCACCGACTCGATGACCTTCTTCATGTCGTAGGGGATGTTCGGGCTAGCCGGCATGATGTCGGCCAGTTCGGGACACAGACGCTCGGGGTCGTCACCGCTCATCAGTACGGGAGCGGTCTCGAGGTTGTTCGACGGCAGGAACGAGAACAGGTACTTCACGTCGTCGAGCACCGACTTCTCGTCGGGGCCCACGAAAGTGGCGACGCCGGACTTGCTGGCATGGGACTTGGCGCCGCCGAGCTCCTCGAGCGTCACCTCTTCACCGGTCACCGTCTTCACCACATCGGGACCGGTGATGAACATGTGCGACGTCTCGTCGACCATGAAGATGAAGTCGGTCATGGCCGGGCTGTACACGGCACCACCGGCGCACGGTCCGAGGATCACCGAGATCTGCGGCGTCACACCGGAGGCCAGCACGTTGCGGTGGAAGATGCCGCCATAGGACGCCAGCGACACCACGCCCTCCTGGATGCGGGCACCGGCGCCGTCGTTGAGTCCGATGAGCGGCGCGCCGACCGAGAGGGCGAGGTCCATCACCTTGTGGATCTTCTCGGCGAACACCTCACCGAGGGCGCCACCGAAGACGGTGAAGTCCTGGGAGAACACGAACACCTTGCGGCCGTCGATGGTGCCCCAGCCGGTGACCACACCATCGGTGTAGGGCCGCTCCTCGATCCCGCTCTCATGGGCCCGGTGACGGGCCAGCATGTCCAGCTCGTGGAACGAACCTTCGTCGAGCAGGTAGTCGATCCGCTCGCGGGCGAGCAGCTTGCCCTTGGCGTGCTGGCGTTCGACGGAGCGCTCCGATCCGGCATGGAGGGCCTCGTCCTTGCGCTTGGCCAGATCGGCCAGACGTTCGGTCATGGAGTGTTCCGACATGGCAGGGGACACTATCCGTCCTGCCGGAGGGCCCGTCCGGTCCGACGCGGCCCCCTCGCCGGGCTCCGGGCGTAGGCTCGGGACGCAGCACCTCGACGCACCGAAAGAAGGACCCTCATGCCGAGCGGTTGGGAACTGTTCATCATCCTCGGGATCATCGCCCTGCTGTTCGGCGGCGCGAAGCTCCCGAAGCTCGCCCGCTCCCTCGGTTCGGCCAAGGGTGAGTTCGAGAAGGGCCTGCGCGAGGGCTCGAAGGCGACCGAGGAGCCCGGCGACCCGAAGACGGGTACGACCGAGTCCTGACCGGCGGCGGGCCGTTCAGGCCCGCGATGCAGTCAGGCGTTCGATCCGCTCGGTGAGACGCACCGCGTCCACACGGGCGAGGGCGTCGGCCAGATCGGCGGTCGGTCCCGTCCAACGCATCTGTGCCACCGAGTCGACGGTGGGTGCATCGGTGACCACAGTGGCGATGCGTCGGAACAGGAGGGCGAGGTCGCGCTGCGCATCGAGCGTGGCCGCCAGTTTCGCTGCGCCACGCACGGTCACGTCCCAGTCGGCGGCGTCGACGGGGATGTCCTCGAGATGGCCGTAGCGAGCCAGCACCGTCGATGACGACTTGGCCCCCCAACCCGGCAGACCCGGAAAGCCATCAGCCGTGTCACCCATGAGCGCCAGGTAATCGGGAATCGATGCCGGAGCCACCCCGAATCGTCCGATCACACCGTCGTGGTCGTAGATCTCACCCTTACGACGATCGAACTGCACGACACGGTCGGCAACGACGCACTGGGCGAGGTCCTTGTCGGGTGTGCAGATGAGCACGCGCTCGACCTCGGGGTCGGCGGCGGCCAGCGTCGCGGCCGAGGCCAGACCGTCATCGGCCTCGTGGTCGATCATCGACAGCACGGTGAATCCGACGGCGGCGAGGACCTCGTCGAGCACCGGGAACTGATCACCGAGCTCGGGATCGAGCTCCTCGCCGGTCTTGTAGCCGTCCCACAGCGCGTTGCGGAACGACTCCACCGTGCGATCGGTGGCGACGGCGATATGCGTCGCCCCCTCCTCCAGCATGGTGAGCATCGACGTCAGCACCCCGCGGGTGGCGGCGATCTCGAGACCGTCGGCGTTCACCCGCGACGGCAGAGCGAAGTGATGGCGGAACAGTTCGTAGGTTCCGTCGACGAGGTGGACCTGCACGTGGTCAGCCTGCCATGACGGGACGCTCAGGATGACGGGATCGACGCGATCCTGCGATCGACGGCCGCCGCGAGGAGCGCAGCGCTGGCCGGAGCCACCGGCAGGAACAACGCAGGTTCGAACAACTCGGCCTCGAGCAGCACCGCACCCTCCGCCGACCGGGCCACGTCGTAGCGGGCGTAGAGCAGTTCGGCATCGGCCGACAGCCAGCCCCGGGCCCGGACGAGGTCTCGACAGGCCTCGGCGGCGCGTCGGGCCGCGGCATCGAGTTCGTGGTCGACGGGCGTGGGCGTGAGCACCTCGCGGTACTCCCCGCCGACGAACGTCCCCCCGACCTCGAGGATCTGCGCCTTGCGGGCCCGATGGGCGATCTCACCGTCGATGACGATCACCGCGTACTCGGCCTCGGTGTCGACCGAGTCGAGATAGGGCTGCACCATGACCGCCCGTCCGTCGGCGAGGATCTCGTGGGCCAGTGACTCGGCGCGCCGGTCACCGGCGGCGAAGCGTCCCGTGAGGCGACTCCCCGCCGACACGGTGGGCTTCACGACCACATCGACGTCTGAGTTGTTCGCGAGGGCATCGGTGACGTCGCGGCCGTCGTGCACGTAGGTCGTCGGGATGACGGGAACGCCGAGAGCGGCGAGTTCGTCGAGGTAGTGCTTGTCGAGGTTCCAGTCGATGACCGCTGCCGGGTTGTGCAGACGGGGCGAGGCCCCGAAGCGACGCAGGAACCGACGGAACTCGTCCTCGTGCTCGACGTAGTTCCACGGACTGCGCACCATGATCATGTCGAAGCCTTCCCAGTCGACCGACGGGTCCTCCCACGCGCATGACACCAGTTCGAGACCGCGTTCGGCGAAGGCGACTTCGAGGTACGGGCGGTCGAGGTCGTGGGCGACGACGTCGGGATCGGCCGACGTGAGATGAGCGACCCGCACGACGGTCAATTGAAGAGGTTGTCGACCCCGGTGACCCGGCACAGGACGTCACCGACCGGATCGGTGAAGGTGATCGCACTCCAAGTGCGCTTCCCACCGGCGGGTATCTCGGTCACGGGGGTGGGGAACGTGTCGAGCGTGGTACCGAACGAGTCGACGATCTCGGTCGAGATGAGGAAGTTCTTGGATGTCTCCGTCAGATTGGTGATCGTTCCCGAGAAGTCGACGTCGCCGAACGAATCGACCGCACATGTGCGTATCTCGAGCTCGTAGCTCGAGGGCGGCGCCGGCTCACCGAAGTTGGCGATGACCGTGTTCGCCGTTTCGGAGGCGACCCCGATCAGCACGACGACGACGATCACGGCGACGACCGAGACGACGAAGTTGACGATGGCGAGCACGATGCCGGCGATCGACATCCCACGCCCACGGCCGCCGAGCTGCTTGGCCTTGGCCAACCCGAGGATCCCGAAGATCACGGCGAGGATCGCGCCCAGCGGGCCGAGGCAGACGAACGAGAGGATCCCGAAGACCA
>VERC01000282.1 GCA_018882825.1 Acidimicrobiia bacterium
GTCGAGGTCGAACTCGATCCGGCTCCCGAGGATGTGAGGACGACGGTGCGCAGGGGCATCGACGAGCGCCGCACGATCGCCGTGGAGTACCACTCGTTCGGCAGCGACACGGTCGAACGTCGCCGCATCGATCCGTGGCGACTGCAACAGAGCGAGGGGCACTGGTACGTGCAGGCGTGGTGTCGCGAGCGTTCCGACGAACGCGTCTTCCGCCTCGACCGGATCGTCTCGGTCGAGGCGACCGACGACACGTTCGTGCCCCCCGATCCACTGCCCGAGTTCGCCGTGTTCGACGTCCACCACGATGCCGACCGGGTGCGACTGCGTCTGGCGCCCGGCGCGCGGTGGGTTCCACAGAACTACCCGTGCGAGTCGGTGGAGGTGGATGCCGACGGGTTCACCGAGGTGGTCGTGGCCGTGGGTGCCACTCCGTGGCTCGAGCGGCTCCTGCTCCAACTCGGTCCCGAGGTCGAGGTACTCGAGGCTCCGGATCACCTGCGTGGGGTGGAGAAGGAGTCGGCGCGAAGGATCCTCGCCCGCTACCGGCAGTAGTCTTCGGCGTCGCTCGTGCCCGGACGACACCAACATCCGACGAGCGAAGGCAGCCGGTGAGCGCCCCCGAACCCGAGTCCGAACCCGAGTCCCACCGCGAGTCCGACTCCGGGTTCGATTTCGTGTGGCCCCCGACATCGGAATCCACACCGCCGCCGAGGCGCATGCGTGCTCGCCGGCGTCTGGAGCGTTGGTTCGGGCCTCGCGGCGGAGCGATCGCCGAGTGGGTTCTGGTCATCGTGGGCGCGGTGGTGTTGGCCGTGGTCGTGAAGGTCTTCCTCCTCCAGGCCTTCTACATCCCGTCGCTGTCGATGTACCCGACGCTCCACGAGGGCGATCGAGTGCTGGTCAACAAGCTCAGCTACCGCCTGCACGACGTGAACCGGGGCGACATCGTGGTGTTCGAACGACCGGCCAGCGAGACCTCGAGCAACATCCCCGACCTCATCAAGCGGGTGGTCGGGCTCCCCGGTGAGTCGATCGTGATCGCTGACGGCTCCGTCTACGTCGACAACCGGAAGCTCGACGAGTCGTACCTGCCGGCCGGAACCGTCACCTCGACGCAATCGGCACCGTTCAAGTGCACCCAACAGGCGCCGTGCGTCGTCCCACCCGGGGAGGTGTGGGTGATGGGGGACAACCGCGCCGACTCGAAGGACAGCCGCTACTTCGGTCCCATTCCGGAGTCGTCGATCGTCGGACGCGCCTTCGTCCGGGTGTGGCCCATGGGGCGCTTCGGGTTGCTCTGAGACGACCGGACGGCGCAGTCAGCCGAGCAGTTCCAGTGCCGCCATCATCCGGTCGACATGGTCGCTGTAGACCGCGTCGATGCCCGAGTCGAGGAGTTCATCGAGCACGCGCTCGTGCTGGGCGTCCCAGCCGAACGCGCAGATCCCGAACCGATGCACGAGAGCGATGAGTCCACCCGTCCAGTCGGAGTGGTGCAGGTTGACCACGTCGATACCCAGCGCCGCACTGCGAGCGATGTGGATCTCCGGGCCACCGACGAACCGCGAGGCCCGCGTCGACTCCACGAGGCGCACCTCCACGGAGAGTTCGCGCCACCCGGCCAGCAGCTCGCGGTCGGGATGACACAACCACAGCCGACCCTCGGCACCGACGTCGCGGGCCGTGGCGATCACCTCGGCCACCGCCTGAGGATCCTTCACGTCCAACGAGACCTCGAGGTCGGTACCGACGGCCGCGTAGAGTTCGGCCAGCGTCGGGATGTGTGACGGCAGATCGGCGTGGTAGGTGTCGGCGATCGAGCGTCGTCGCGGCCTTCGTCCCACGAGACCGTCGTGGTCGAGCACGGCGACCCCGTCGGCAGTGATCCACACGTCGCTCTCCAGCCCCGGAGCACCCAGACGCACCGCCAACTCGAACGCCTCGATGGTGTTCTCGGGCGCATGGGCGCGGGCCCCACGATGGGCGAAGCCGATGGGCGGACGCAGGGAGGGGAGTCGGGGCATGAGGCCCAGCCTGCCCCATGGGCCGCTCCGGCACCCACCGGCCGCTCGGGGCAGGCCAGGGCCGGGCGGTACGCTCGGCGCATGTTCAACGTCGGTGGCGGTGAGATCTTCGTCATCCTGCTGCTGGCGCTGCTCCTGCTGGGTCCCGACAAGTTGCCGGAGGCCGCCCGACGGATCGGGTCCGTGGTGGCCCGGATCCGACGGATGACCTCCGGGTTCGAGGAGGAGATCCGCTCGGCGATGGACCTGCGGTCGGTCATGGATCCGCGCTCGCCCGCGCCGGAGCCCGACGTGCTGGGTTCGACCTCCGCCGGTCCGACCCTGAGCGGACCGCCAGCGGCGGTCCCGACTCCCCGAGGGGCCTTCGTCGTCGATCTGGGACGGCCGGGCGGGGCCGAGCCGACCGATTGATGGCCACCGAGAGCGTCGTCCCCGCCGGTCACATGACCCTGTGGGAGCACATCGCCGAACTGCGGTCCCGTCTCTTCCGCATCGCCGTGGCCGTAACGTTGGCCTCCATCGTCGGCTGGTTCCTGTACCCGTGGGTGCTGGAGCTGCTCAAGCACCCCTTCAACGAGATCCAGCCCGATCAGCCCTTCATCGCCACCGAACCGCTCCAGGCGTTCGGTCTAAGGGTGAAGATGTCGCTCTACGTCGGCATCGCGCTGGCCATGCCGGTGGTCATGTGGCAGGTGTGGCGG
>VERC01000283.1 GCA_018882825.1 Acidimicrobiia bacterium
GAAGAACGGCACCATGGGTACGCCCCGGGTGGCGTAACTGGTGCCGGCCGCCGTGAAACTGGCCATCGAGCCGGCCTCGGTGATCCCCTCCTCGAGGAGTTGTCCGTCCTTGGCCTCGGTGTAGGAGAGCAGCATCATGGCGTCCACGGGTTCGTACAACTGACCCTGTGATGCATAGATCCCGAACTCGCGGAACAACGCGTCCATGCCGAACGTGCGCGCTTCGTCGGGGATGATCGGCACGATGCGCGGACCGAAGGCCTCGTCACGGGCCAGACCGCGCAGCAAGCGGGTGAAGGCCATCGTCGTCGACACCGCTTGCGTGCCCGAGCCCTGCTCGAATTCATCGAAGACCGTCGGTGCCGGCAGTGAGAGCGGACGGCGGATCTCGGTGGAGCGACGCGGCAGGAAGCCGCCCAGGGCCCGTCGGCACCGCATCAGGTACTCGTGCTCGGGCGAGTCCACCGGGGGTCGGTAGAAGGGGAGGTCACCCGTCTCCAGCACGCGGTCGGGGATCTCCTCGGTCAGGTGCAGTCGATCGCGGAAGTCGCGTATCTCGTCGAGGCTCAACTTCTTGATCTGGTGGGTGGCATTGCGACCTTCGACGGTGGAACCCAGCGCCCATCCCTTGACCGTGCGAGCGAGGATCACCGTCGGTTGACCGGTGGTGCGCACCGCCTCGGCGTAGGCGGCGTAGACCTTGCGGTAGTCGTGACCGCCCCGGGGCAGGGCGCGCAGTTCCTCATCGGACAGGTGGTCGACGAGGGCCCGCAGTCGCGGATCGGGTCCGAAGAAGTGCTCGCGGATGTAGGCGCCGCTCTCCACCGCGTAGCGCTGCCATTCGCCGTCGACCGTCGAGTTCATCTTGGCCACGAGCAGACCGTCGACGTCGCGGGCCAGCAACTCGTCCCACCCGCTGCCGTGCAGCACCTTGATGACGTTCCATCCGGCGCCCCGGAACGCGCCCTCCAGTTCCTGCACGATGTTCCCGTTGCCTCGTACCGGACCGTCGAGTCGCTGGAGGTTGCAGTTGACCACCCAGATCAGGTTGTCGAGACGTTCCCGTCCGGCCAGCGAGATGGCGCCCAGGGTCTCGGGCTCGTCGGTCTCCCCGTCACCGACGAAGGCCCACACCCGGCTCTCACCGGCATCGTCGATGCGACGGTCGGTCAGGTACTTGCAGAACCGCGCCTGGTAGATCGAATTGATGGGACCGAGCCCCATCGAGACGGTGGGGAACTCCCAGAAGTCGGGCATGAGCCATGGATGGGGGTACGACGACAGACCGCCGCCGCCGACCTCTCGCCGGAACCGTCGCAACTGCTCGTCGTCGAGTCGATGCTCGAGGTAGGCGCGGGCGTACACGCCCGGCGCCGCGTGACCCTGGAGGTAGAGGTGATCGCCGGCCCGTCCGTCGTCCTTGCCCCGGAAGAAGTGGTTGAAGCCGACCTCGAACAACATCGCCATCGACGCGAAGCTCGACAGGTGACCGCCGATGCCCTCGGCGCGTCGGTTGGCGTCGATGACCATCATCGCCGCGTTCCACCGCAGGTAGCGCCGGATCGTCCGTTCGATCGCCTCGTCGCCGGGGAACCACGGCTGGTCCTCCACCGGGATCGAGTTGATGTACGGCGTGGTCACCTCCTGGGCGAGGTCGACGCCCAGTTCGCGGCCGTGTTCGGTGAGGCGCTCCAGAAGGTAGGCGGCGCGGTTCGGTCCCGAGCGCGACACGATCGTGGCCAACGAGTCCAGCCATTCGGTGGTCTCGGTCGGATCGGCGTCGGGCAACTGCCGGGCGTAGCGGTCGAGATGCATGCAGGGCGTCCTCCGTCGTCGAACTCCGACCATGATGCCCGCCTGCCGCCGGGTCGCCACCGTTGGCTGGCCTAACGTCGGAGTGGAAAGCGAGGCCGGCGTTGCGCAAGATCGAAGGGCTGACCGAGCATGGCCGTCGCCGAGTCGGATCCGCATGATCGTCTACACCGATGGTGCGTGCAGCGGGAACCCCGGCCCGGGTGGTTGGGCGTGGGCCGTGGTCGACGGCGGCTTCGCCTCCGGCGCCGACGGCCACACCACCAACCAGCGCATGGAGATCACCGCCGCGTTCGAAGCGGTTCGGGCCAATCCGGGACCGCTCGAGATCGTCAGTGACTCGACCTACGTCGTGCACTGCTTCCGCGATCGTTGGCACGACGGTTGGCGACGTCGGGGCTGGCGCAATTCGCAACGCCAACCGGTGGCCAACCGGGATCTGTGGGAGCCGTTCATCGAACTGGTACTGGGTCGCGGAGACGTCACCTTCCGGTGGGTGAAGGGTCACGGTGGCGATCCCATGAACGATCTGGTCGACCGGCTGGCCGTGGCCGCCGCCACCACCCAGCGCGGCGAACGCGGGGAGCGTCCTCCGTCCCGCCTCGGACCACCCGACACCTTCGGGACGGGGGAGTCGGCCCGCGGCATCGTCGACGCCGCCGACATCGACGACGCCATCGGGCCGGATGACGTCGACGGACCGCCCGAACCGTCGGGTCAGGGTTCGTTGTTCTGAGCGCGGTGCCGGTGCTGGTGCCGGGACCGGTGCCGATGCGGAGCCGGAGCGGGACTGCTCATAGGCTCAGGGCATGGACATCAACGGAATCTCCGCAATCGTGACCGGTGGGGCATCGGGCATCGGCGAGGCCTGTGCCCGTCAGTTGGCCGCCGGTGGGGCCAAGGT
>VERC01000049.1 GCA_018882825.1 Acidimicrobiia bacterium
GTCGCGCTGCACGACCTCACCGCCACAGGAATCACAGGTCCACCCCGAGGTCGGCGGGTCGACGGTCGAGTAGACCCGGGCGCACGACGCACAGACCCGGCGCGACGAGATGCGCTCCAGCACGACACCCTCGGGGACCACGAGGTCCACGGCCACGTCGATGGTCGAGATGGCGGCCAACCCCTCGGCCTGCACCACGGTCCGGGGGAACCCGTCGAGCAGGAACCCTCCCGTCCGGATGTCGTCCTCGGCGAACCGTTCGCGGATGATGCCGAGGATGATGTCGTCGGACACCAACTCCCCGGCGTCCATCACCGCCTTGGCCTGACGACCGAGCGACGTACCGGCCGCCACCGCGGCGCGCAGCATGTCACCCGTGGAGATGTGCGGGGTGCCGTACCGGACGGTGATGCGTTCGGACTGCGTCCCCTTCCCCGCGCCCTGCCGGCCGAAGATCACGAGCCGCGCCGCCACTACTTGAGGAACCCCTCGTAGTTGCGCATCATCAGCTGCGAGTCGACCTGCTTCATGGTCTCCAGAGCCACACCCACCGCGATCAGGATCGAGATGCCGGTGAACGACACCTGCGTGCCGGGCAGGTAGGTGGTGAGGATCCACGACGGGACGAGGGCGACGGCGGCGATGAACAGCGCACCGGGCAGGGTGATCCGCGACAACACTTTGGCCAGGTACCGCTCGGTCTGGGGACCGGGTCGGATGCCCGGGATGAAGCCGCCCTGCTTGCGCAACGAGTCGGCCTGCTTCACCGGATCGAAGGTGATGGCCGTGTAGAAGTAGGCGAAGCCGATGATGAGCAGACCGAACACGATCATGTGGATCGGAGCGTTCGGCGTCACCAGGTTCGAGTTCACCCAGTCCTGCAGGCTCTTGCCCCAGCCATCGGCGGGCAGCACGAAGCTCAGCAACTGCGGCAGGTAGAGCACCGACGAGGCGAAGATGATCGGGATCACGCCCGACTGGTTCACCTTCAGCGGGATGTAGGTGCTCTGACCGCCGAACATCCGTCGCCCGACGACGCGCTTGGCGAACTGGACGGGAATACGGCGCTGGCCCTGTTCGACGAAGACGATGGCCACGGTGATCGCCGCGTACCCGGCCAGCACGGCGATGACCGCCACCCATCCGCCGTTGGCGCGGATGGTCGCCATCTGACTGGGGAGCAACGAGACCACGGAGGCGAAGATGAGCAGCGACATGCCGTTACCGATGCCGCGCTGGGTGATCAACTCACCCATCCACATCAGCAACGCCGTACCCGTGGTCAGGGTCAGCACGATCAACAGCACGCGGGGCAGGGTGAAGTTCGGGATGAGGTCGACGCCGGGCAGACCGCCACGGGTGAGTCCGCCACCTCCGTTGTGGAAGAGATAGGCCAGACCGGTCGACTGCAGGATGGCGATGCCGATCGTCACGTACCGCGTCCACTGCGTGATCTTGCGCTGACCGACTGCGCCCTGGTTCTGCCACTCCTCGAGCTTGGGGATCACCACGCCGAGGATCTGCATGATGATCGACGCCGTGATGTACGGCATGATCCCGAGGGCGAAGATGGCGAAGTTGGTGAGTCCGCCACCGGAGAACAACTTCAGGAACTGCAGGATGCCGCCGGAATCGGCCTGGGCCCGCAACTGCTTGAGCGCGCTGGTGTCGATCCCGGGCACGGGAAGGTGGGCGCCCAGCCGGTACAGGGCGATCATCAGGAACGTGAACAGGATCTTGTTGCGCAGGTCCTGGACCTTGAAGATGTTCTTCAGGTTGGTGAGCACCGAGTTCGCTCCTGAGCGGGCACCGGCCCGCGGTTGGTCAGCGGTTGGTGAACTGGTTGCCCTTGGCGGGCGGGCGACGATCGCCCCATGGCAGCGGCAGGACCTCGATCGAACCGCCGGCGGCGGTGATGGCCGCTTCGGCCGACCGGGAGAAGGCATGGGCCCGCACGGTCACGGCCCGCCCGAGTTCGCCTCGACCGAGCACCTTGACGAGCGCGCCCTTGCCCACGAGACCCTTCGACAGCAACGAGACGGGATCGACGACGTCCAGGCCCGACTCGGCGATGGTGTCGAGGTTGACGGCCTGGTACTCGACCCGGAAGGGGTTGTTGAACCCGCGCAACTTGGGCACGCGCATGTGCAGTGGCATCTGGCCACCCTCGAACCGGGCGGGGATCGTCGAGCGAGCGCCCTGACCCTTGGTGCCGCGGCCTGCGGTCTTGCCGCCCTTGCCGCCGATGCCGCGACCGACGCGCTTGCGGCGGCGGTTCGCACCCTCGGCGGGCTTGAGATCATGGATCTTCACGATGTCCTCACTTCCCGGCCGAGCCGGACTGGACCTCTTCGACCCTGACGAGATGCGGGACACGGGCGAGCATGCCGCGGATCTCGGGTCGATCGGGGAGCGTGTGGGTCTTGCCGATGCGGCCGAGGCCGAGGGCCCGCAGCGTGCCGCGGTGCTTCGGCTTCGAACCGATCGACGAACGGATCTGCGTGACCTTCAACTCGGCCATCACGCCACCTCGTCGGGGATGTGCGGTCCGCGCTCGGCCTGACGGAAGGCCTCGAGCATGCCCTTGGGCACGAACTCCTCGGGCGACAGACCCCGCAGTCGAGCGACCTCGTTCGGGTCCTTCAGACCCTGGAGCCCGGCGATGGTGGCACGGGCCACGTTGATGTGGTTCGACGAGCCGAGCGACTTGCACAGCACGTCGTGGATGCCCGCCTCCTCGAGGATGATGCGGGCGGCACCACCGGCGATGACTCCGGTACCGGGGGCGGCGGGCTGGATGAGCACGCGGCCGGCGCCCATGCGACCGATGATCGGATGGGTCACCGTCGAGCCGGCCAGCGGCACCTTGAACAGGTTCTTGCGGGCCTCCTCGGTGCCCTTCTGGATGGCCAGGGGCACCTCCTTGGCCTTGCCGTACCCCAGTCCGACATGACCGGCGCCGTCCCCGATCACCACGAGGGCGGTGAACGAGAAGCGGCGACCACCCTTGACGACCTTGGCGACGCGGTTGATGTTGATCACCCGCGACTCGCGCAGGGCGAGAGCGTCCACGTTGAGTGCCATCAGAACTCCAGTCCTGCGTTCCGGGCCGCGTCCGCGACCGCTGCGACCCGACCGTGGTAGAGGAACCCACCGCGATCGAAGACGACCTTCTCGACACCTGCGGCTCGGGCCCGCTCGGCCACGAGCTTGCCCACCTCGCTGGCGGCGGCGATGTTGCCGGTGCCCGAGTCGGCGACACCGGTCTCCACCGTCGAGGCGGCGGCCAGGGTGCGGCCGGTCATGTCGTCGATCACCTGGGCACTGATGTGCCGGTTCGACCGGTACACGGCCAGACGGGGACGGGACGCCGTGCCCCGGACCTGCTTGCGAACGCGTCGGTGGCGACGGATGCGTCCCTCACGCTTGCGCTGTGCCTTGTCGCTCATGGCTACTTCCCTGCCTTGCCGGCCTTGCGGGCGACGCGTTCGCCCTTGTACCTGACGCCCTTGCCCTTGTACGGCTCGGGCTTGCGGATGGCGCGGATGTCGGCGGCCACCTGGCCGACGACCTGCTTGTCGACGCCGCGCACGAGGATCTGGGTCGGAGCCGGCACCTCGAAGGTCACGCCCGCCGGGGCGGAGACGCTGACCGGATGGCTGAAGCCGAGGGCCAGTTCGATGGCGGTGTCACCCTTGGGGGTGGCTCGGTAGCCGACGCCGATGATCTCGAGTTCCTTGGTGAAACCCTCGCTCACGCCGACGACCATGTTGGACACCAACGAGCGCACCAGGCCATGCATGGCCCGGCTCTGACGCTCGTCGTCGGGACGCTCGACGAGCAGTTCCGAGCCCTCCTGACGCACGGTGATGCCACCGGGGATGTCGAGGTCGAGGGTCCCCTTCGGTCCCTTGACGGTGATGTGGTCGCCGGCGATCGACACGTCGACTCCGCCGGGAACGGTGATGGGAGAGCGTCCCACTCGTGACATCTCGATCTCCTACCAGACGTAGCAGAGGACCTCGCCGCCCATGCGACGCTTGCGCGCCTCACGGTCGGTCATGAGACCCTGGCTGGTGGACAGGACGGCGACACCGAGACCGCCGAGGACCCTGGGGACCTTGTCGGCCTTGGTGTACACACGCAGGCCCGGCTTGGACACGCGCTTGACTCCGGAGATGACGCGCTTGCGCTCGGGTGAGTACTTCATGGTGACGGTCAGGACCCGACCGGGACGGTCGGTGGCATCGGCGGCCGTGAAGCCCTCGATGTAGCCCTCCTTGAGCAGCAGCTCGGCGAGAGCCTCCTTCACCTTGGATGACGGCATGCGCACCTCGTCGTGCATCGCGGTGTTGGCGTTCCGGATGCGAGTGGGCATGTCGGCGATGGGATCGGTCATCGTCATGGTCGTACCTCCCTCACCAACTGGCCTTCTTGAGACCCGGAATCTCCCCGGCGTGTCCCAGCTCGCGCAGGCACACCCTGCACAACAGGAACCGACGGAACACCGCGCGCGGACGTCCGCAGCGCTGGCAGCGCGTGTAGCCGCGCACCTTGAACTTCGGGGTGCGACGCTGCTTGTTGACGAGTGCCTTCTTGGCCATTACTGCTGCCCCTCACGCTTGAACGGGAATCCGAAGGCGTCGAGCAGAGCCTTGCCTTCGGCATTGGTACGGGCGGTGGTCACGATGGTGATGTCGAAGCCGCGCGGGACGTCGACCTTGTCGTAATCGATCTCCGGGAACATCAACTGCTCGGGGAGACCGAAGGTGTAGTTGCCGTGTCCGTCGAACGACCGGGGCGACAGCCCGCGGAAGTCGCGGATACGGGGGATCGCCAGGCTGATGAGCCGGTCGAGGAACTCCCACATCCGGTCACCGCGCAGGGTCACCTTGACGCCGATGGCATTGCCCTCGCGCAGTTTGAAGCCGGCGATGGACTTCTTGGCCTTGGTCACGATGACCTTCTGGCCGGTGATCCGCTCCAGATCGCGCACGGCGCCGTCGAGCAACGACGACTGGGCCAGCGCCTTGCCCACGCCCGAGTTGATCACGATCTTCTCGAACCGGGGCACCTGCATGATGTTGCCGAGCTCGAGCGTCTCCTTGAGCTGGGCACGGATCTGGTCGTTGTAACGCGCCTTCAAGCGGGGCACGCTCACGGTGGCAGTGCTCATACGACGTCTCCTCCGCACTTGCGGCAGATACGGACCTTGGTGCCGTCGGCCTCGAAACGATGGCCGATCCGGGTCGGTGCGCCGCACGCGTTGCAGATGATGGCGACGTTCGACACGGGGATCGGCATCTCCTTGTCGATGATGCCGCCGGTGTTGGTCTGGCTGGTCGGCTTCTGGTGCTTCTTGGCGATGTTGACGCCGTCGACGATGACTCGCCCGGTCTCGGGGATGGAACGGGTCACCACACCGGTCTTGCCGCGGTCCTTGCCCGACAGCACGCGGACGCGGTCACCCTTGCGGATCTTCATCACAGCACCTCCGGGGCGAGCGAGACGATGCGCATGAACTTCTTGTCGCGCAGCTCACGACCCACCGGGCCGAAGATGCGGGTGCCCCGCGGCTGCATGTTGTCGTTGATGAGCACGGCGGCGTTCTCGTCGAACTTGATGTAGGAGCCGTCCGGACGACGCTTCTCCTTCTTCACGCGGACGACGACGCACTTGACGACGTCGCCCTTCTTGACGCTGGCGCCCGGGATGGCGTCCTTGACCGTGGCCACGAAGACGTCGCCGATCGAGGCGTAACGACGGCGGGTGCCACCGAGCACCTTGATGCAGAGGACTTCCTTCGCACCACTGTTGTCGGCCACCCGGAGACGGGACTCCTGCTGGATCATCGTGCACGCTCCACGACGTCGACGACGCGCCAGCGCTTGAGCTTCGACAGCGGTCGGGTCTCCTGGACCCGCACGCGATCGCCCACGTTGAGATCGTTCGTCTCGTCGTGGACGTACAGCTTGTTCGTGCGCTGGACGGTCTTGTTGTACCGGGGATGACGGACACGATCGATCACGGCGACGACCGCGGTCTTGTCCATCGACGTCGACACGACGAGCCCTTCGCGCACCTTGCGCGGGTTCGGTCGTGCGGTGGTGGTCTCGTCACTCATCGGACGCCCTCCTCCTGGGCCAGGGCCTCGGCCGCGGCGATCTCGCGCTCGCGCAACTCGGTGTTGAGCCGGGCGATCTGCTTGCGCACCGCACCGAGCCGCGCGGTGTTGTCGAGCTGACCGGTCACGTGCTGGAAGCGCAGGTTGAACAACTCCTCCTTGGCCGACGCCAGCCGCTCCAGCAGCTCGCTGTCGCCGAGGTCGCGCAGGACTTCGGTCTTGGCCATCAGAAGGCCTCCTCACGGGCGACGAAGCGGGCCTTGATCGGCAGCTTCTGGATGGCCCGGTCGATCGCGGCACGGGCGACCTCCGGGTCGTTGTAGGACAGTTCGAACATGATCCGTCCGGGCTTGACCACGGCCACCCAGCGCTCGGGGTTGCCCTTTCCGGAACCCATGCGGGTCTCGGCCGGCTTCTGGGTCACGGGCTTGTCCGGGAAGACGTTGATCCAGACCTTGCCGCCGCGCTTGATGTGGCGGGTCATGGCGATACGAGCCGCTTCGATCTGGCGGGCCGTCACCCAGCCCGGCTCCAGTGCCTGGATGCCGTAGTCACCGAAGGTGACCTCGGTGCCGCCCTTGGCCGCACCCTTCATCCGGCCGCGCTGCTGCTTGCGATGCTTGACCTTCTTGGGCATCAACATGTTCAGTCACCATCCCCGGGACGGAAGTGGGGGGTCTCGTGGTGCTGCCGGGTGGAGCGTTCGATCTCCTCCTCCTCGGCCAGCAGTCGCTCGAGCTCGGGATCGGCCTCCTTGACCAGCGGGGTGGCCTCGATCTCCTCGGCGACGTCGGCCTCGGCCGCACGACCGCGCGACGACACGACCTTGCGCGGACGGGCATCACCGGAGGTCTCCCCGACCGCCATGGCCGCCTCGCGGGTGGCCTTGTCGTCGAGAACGCTCTTGTAGGGGAGGATGTCGCCCTTGTAGAGCCACACCTTCACGCCGATGCGGCCGTAGGTGGTCTTGGCCTCGCGGAAGCCGTAGTCGATGTCGGCCCGCAGCGTGTGCAGCGGCACCCGACCCTCGCGGTACCACTCGGTGCGGCTCATCTCGGCGCCGCCGAGGCGACCCGAGCACTGCACGCGGATGCCGAGGGCTCCGGCCTTCTGGGCGTTCTGCACGGCCCGCTTCATGGCCCGGCGGAAGGCCACGCGGCCGGCGAGCTGGTCGGCCACACCCTGGGCGATCAGCGCGGCATCGAGCTCGGGCTGCTTGATCTCCTGGATGTTCAACTGGATCTTGTTGTTGCCGGTGATCTTGGTGAGGCCGGCCCGGAGACGATCGGCCTCGGCGCCACGACGACCGATCACGATGCCCGGACGGGCGGTGTGGACGTCGACGCGGAGGCGGTCACGGGTGCGCTCGACCTCGATGCGGCTGATGGCCGCGTGCGGGAGCTCGGTCATCAGGTAGTCGCGGATCTTCCAGTCACCGATGAGGTTGTCGGAGTACTCCTTGCGATCGGCGAACCACCGCGACTTCCAGTCGGTGGTCACGCCGAGGCGGAACCCGTAGGGGTTTACCTTCTGGCCCATCAGGCGTCCTTCCCATCGGTGGCGTCGTCGGCGACGACGTCGGTCGCGTCCTCGGCCACGTCATCGTCCTCGTGCGCATGACCCTCGTGGTCGTGGTCGTGGTCGTGGTCGTGGTCGTGATCGTGATCGTGCTCTTCCTCGGCGCGCCGCTCGGCCTTGGCCTGACGACTGCGGGCCACCCGCTCACGCCGGGCCTCGGCCGCGGCGCGACCGCCCGACATCCGCCCGCTGGCCGCTTCCCGGGTGCGCAGCGCCTCGAGGGCGTCGGCATCGAGACGGCTCACGATGACGGTGATGTGGCAGGGCCGCTTGCGGATGCGCGCCGCCCGGCCCCGAGCCCGCGGCTGGAACCGCTTCATGGTCGGGCCCTCGTCGGCGTAACAGGCCGACACGTACAGCTCGTCGGCGGGGAGGTCGTTGTTGTGCTCGGCGTTGGCGATGGCCGACTCGAGGCACTTGAGGATGGTGCGGGCGATGTCGCGCTCGGCCATCTCCAGCACCTCGAGCGCACGCGCCACCGGGAGTCCACGGATCAGGTCGAGGACCTGACGGGCCTTGTAGGCCGAGGACCGGACGTGCTTGACCTGGGCCCGCACGCCGGGACGCTCGTTGGTCTTCGCTCCGAAGGCCATCAGCGGCGTCCCTTCTTCTCTTGACCGGCGTGGAACTTGAAGGTCCGGGTCGGGGCGAACTCACCCAACTTGTGGCCGACCATCGATTCGGTGACGTACACGGGGACGTGCTTGCGACCGTCGTGCACGGCGATGGTGTGGCCGACCATCTCGGGGATGATCGTGGAGCGACGTGACCAGGTCTTGATGACCTTCTTCTCTCCCTGTTCGTTCAGATCGTCCACCTTCTTGAGGAGGTGGTCATCGACGAACGGGCCCTTCTTGAGGCTGCGAGGCATGGTCGTGGTCTCCTAACGCCGTGAACCGCGGGTGCGGCGACGACGGACGATGAGCTTCTGCGACGGCTTGTTGCGATCGCGGGTGCGACCCTCGGGCTTGCCCCAGGGCGACACGGGATGACGACCGCCCGAGGTCTTGCCCTCACCACCGCCGTGGGGATGGTCGACCGGGTTCATGGCCACGCCGCGGGTCTGCGGACGCACGCCCTTCCAACGGTTTCGACCGGCCTTGCCGATCTTGATGAGTTCGTGCTCGGAATTGCCGACCTCTCCGACGGTGGCCCGGCAGTCGATGGGCACGCGGCGCATCTCGGTGCTGGGCAGTCGCAGGGTGGCGTAGTCGCCCTCCTTGGCCACCAACTGGATGGCGCTGCCGGCGGCCCGACCCATCTTCCCGCCGCCGCCGGGCTTCAGCTCGACGTTGTGCACCACGGTGCCGACGGGGATGAAGCGAAGGGGCAGCGCATTGCCCGGCCGGATGTCCGAGCCCTGGCCACTGCGCAGGACGTCGCCCACCGTCACACCCTTGGGGGCGAGGATGTAGGCCTTCTCCCCGTCGTGGTAGTGCAGCAGCGCGATGCGACATGTGCGATTGGGGTCGTACTCGATGGCGGCCACGCTGGCGGGCACGCCGTCCTTCACGCGACGGAAGTCGATGATGCGGTACTGACGCTTGTGACCGCCGCCCTTGTGGCGAGCGGTCTTGCGTCCGTAGGAGTTGCGGCCGCCGGTGCGGTTCTTGGGAACGACCAGCGAACGCTCGGGCTTCGAGCGGGTGATCTCCGAGAAGTCGGAGACGGTCTGGAATCGGCGACCGGGACTGGTCGGCTTGCGCTTGCGGAGTGCCATGGTTCCTATCCCTCGAACAATTCGATCCGGTCGCCGGGGGCGAGGGTGACGAAGGCGCGCTTGTCACCGGCGCGGCTGCCCCACGTTCCCGTGCGACGGTTGCGCTTGCGCTTTCCTCGGCGGTTGAGCGTGTTGACGTTGAGGACCTTGACCCCGAAGATCGACTCGACGGCGTCGTGGATCTCGGGCTTGGAGGCGTCCGGGTGGACGACGAACGTGTAGACGTTGCGGTCGAGCAGGCCGTAGCTCTTCTCGCTCACGACCGGCCGGATGATGACGTCGCGGGGATCCTTCACTGCGCTTCCTCCACTGCCGGGAGACTGGCCTTGGTGAACACGACCCAGTCGGCGACGAGCACGTCGTAGGTGTTGAGCTCCGGCGTCTCGATGATGTGGACGTGTCCGAGGTTGCGGAACGACTTCCACGCCGCCACGTCCGTGCGCTCCAGCACCAACAGGACCTTGCCCTCGATGCCCAGAGCGGAGAGGGCGGCCACTGCACCCTTGGTCGACGGGGTGTCGAAGGCCCAGTCATCGACCACGACGACCTTGCCCTCGGCGGCCCTGTCCGACAGCGCTGAACGCAGCGCCAGGCGGATCATCTTCTTGGGGGTGCGCTGGGCGTAGCTGCGCGGCTTCGGCCCGAGGGCCACACCACCACCGATCCAGATCGGCGAACGCGACGACCCGGCGCGGGCGCGGCCTGTGCCCTTCTGCTTCCAGGGCTTGGCCCCACCACCGGAAACCTCGGCGCGGGTCTTGGTGCTCTGCGTGCCCTGACGACGGGCCGCCAACTGCGCGGTCACCACCTGGTGCATCACCGGCACGTTGGGTTCGATGCCGAAGTAGGACGCATCGAGTTCGACGCTGCCGGCATCGGCACCGGCCGGGGTCTTCACGGTCACAGTGGCCATCACGCCTCACCCCTCGTCGTCGCCTTGACGGCATCGCGCACCACGACCGTCCCACCCTTGGGGCCGGGCACGGCGCCCCGCACCAGCAGGAGGTTCTTCTCGGCATCGGTGCCGACCACTCGCAGGTTGAGGGTCGTGACCTTCTCGTTGCCCATGCGACCGGCCATGCGAGTGCCCTTGAACACGCGGGCGGGCGTGGCGCAGGCCCCGATGGAGCCCGGCGCCCGGTGCACGCGGTGCGCGCCGTGCGAGGCGCGCTGACCGGCGAAGTTGTGCCGCTTCATGGTGCCGGCGAACCCCTTGCCCTTGCTGATGGCGGTGACGTCGACCAGTTGCCCTTCTGCCAACACGTCGACGGTGATCTCCTGGCCGACCTCGTACTCGTCGACGCTGTCGAGACGGAGTTCGACGACGGTGGTCCCGGGAGCGACACCGGCGGCAGCGAAGTGACCACGGTCGGGAGAGTTGAGCTTGCGCGGGTCCTTCGACCCGAAGGTGACCTGCAACGCGTTGTACCCGTCGCGCTCGGTGGTCTTGATCTGGACCACGCGCATCGGTTCGACGTGGAGCACGGTCACCGGGACGACACGGTTGGCTTCGTCCCACACCTGAGTCATGCCGACCTTGCGGCCGACCACTGCCCTGTTCGCCATGACGGCTCGTTCTTTCTGTCGTTTCGTGCGTCACCTGCACGTGCGGGGCTCGGGCCCTTCACGCGGACGCTCGGCACGGGCAGGCCCGGCCGAGCGTCATTCAGTTGTGCTGCGAGGTATCCCGAGGGGACCGGCGCAGACGTCGATTGGGCGACGTAGAGGTGCACATGGTCCGTTCCCGAAAGGAACGTCCGTGGGCACGGAGAGGAGACTGTAGTCACGGGGCCCCGAGGCACCAAATCCACCGACGGGTCGGCCCCCGTGACCGGGCGGAAGAGGATTCCGGATGGTCGGGACAGTCCACAGGTTCATCCACAGGGAACCCGACGGCGACGGATCTCGCCGTGGCGACCGATCGGTCACCCGGGGTCCGGCCGGACCGAGCCGGAGGTCCAACGGTTGTCCACAGGACCACCCACAGGGCCCTCGCCGTCGAAGGCGCAGGTCAGAGGCCCATCCGGCGGGTCACGCCGTGGTCGCGACCGGCCGTGTAGCCGCCGTCGACGGCGATGGTCTGACCCGACACGAACGAGGCGTCGGTCGAGCACAGGAAGGCGGCCACCGAGGCGATCTCCTCGGGGCGTCCCAGCCGGCGGAGCTTGTGCTCCTCGGCGATCTCCCGGAGCATCTCGTCGTAGGCCGGGTCACCGAGCGTCCGCAGCATGGGAGTGTCGATGAATCCCGGGCAGATGGCGTTGACCCGGATCCCCTGCCGGCCGTAGTCGATGGCCATGTTCTTGGTCAGGATGGCGACACCACCCTTGGAGGCGTTGTAGGAACTGCCGCCCGCGGTGCCCTCCAGGCCCTCGACGCTGGCCACCGTCACGACGCTGCCCCGCTCGCCGTCGATCGGCTCCTGGGTGAGCATCTGCGTGATCACGTGCTTGCACGTGAGGAA
>VERC01000284.1 GCA_018882825.1 Acidimicrobiia bacterium
AGGTCGCCGACGCGTCCGGTGTCCCACAGGAGTGCGGTCCAGTACCGACGCGAGTCGTCGCCCGCCAACAGCCAACCGATCCCCGTGACGACGGTGACGGTGAGGACGGCACGAACGGTCGCCGCCCACCGGCGGGTGGCCGCCAGCCACACGATGAACAGTCCCGGGATCAACTTGATGGCCGTGGCCAGTCCGATGGCGACACCCGTCCATGGACGGCTCCGTCGCAGGGCCGCGACGTCGACCAGCACGAGGAACCACAGGACCACGTTGATCTGCCCCTGGCGAACGGTGAGCCACACCGGTGTGGTGACGACGGCGGCGGCGAAGCCCCACAGCGTCCAGTCCACGCGCCGCCGACCGGTCAGCCCGACCAATCCGGTGGTGCACCACGCGGCACCTCCGAGTGCGGTCATGCTCAGGAGGGTGAACACGATCTCTCGCCACTCGTCGCTCAGGGGCGCGAACGGGACGAACAGCAGAGGGCCGATCGGCGGATAGGTGGCACCGAGGTTGAACACCTGATCGCGGAACTCGTACAGCGAGCCGCCGTCCATCCACCGGCGGGCCGAACCCATGTAGATCGTGAGATCGAGCAGCCCACTCGGAGGTCCGCTCTTCCACGCCGCCACCATCGCCAGCCCGAGCGAGGTGGCCGCCGCGATGACGGCCAGTCGGCGCCCACGGATGCCGAGCAGGGCGGCGGCGCCCACCACGCCGGCGAGGATGGTGAACGGCGTCGTCCACCACGACAACAGGTAGTGCAACCAGTCCGGCACGGCTGCACGCTACCCAACGACCCGATGGGCGTCCCGGGCGTTGCGGTGCCACACTCTCGGCGAGATGGGATCGAAGGACTGGACAACGCCGTCTGTGGGATCGGCCAACGGAGTGGTCTCGCTGCTCGCTCGGTCCGAACCGACGGTGAGTCGGGGCCGGAGGCGGGCCCGAGGCAAGGCGGCCCGGTCGCAGGCTCGCCGATCGGAACTGGGGCGCTGGGCACCAGGACCCGATCGGGTCGATCCCGTGGCGTTGCTCGACGCGCAGAACGCCAACCGGTTCCCCGATCTGGTGCCGGTGCGCTGGGGCCGGATGGTGGCTTCGCCGTTCGCCTTCTTCCGGGGATCGGCTGCGGTCATGGCCGCCGATCTGGCCACGTCACCCGTCTCCGGTCTCGTCACCCAGGTCTGCGGTGACGCCCATCTCCAGAACTTCGGACTCTTCGCCTCGCCCGAGCGTCGGCTGTTGTTCGACCTGAACGACTTCGACGAGACCCTCCCCGGACCATGGGAATGGGACGTCAAGCGTCTGGCCACGAGCATCGTCCTCGCCATGCGGGCCAATGGCGTCGATGGCGCGCGTCAACGCACCGCTGCCGAGTCCTGTGCCCGCTCGTATCGGGAATCGATGGCGAGCTATGCCACGATGAGTTCGACCGAGGTGTGGTACTCGAAGGTCGATGTCGACGACTCGCTCACCGAGATGGTCGGCGGATCCCGTCTCCGATTGGAGCGGGTCGCCGAGAGGGCCCGTCAGCGGACGACGATGCACGCGCTGGCCCGACTCACGGCGGTGGTCGACGGTGAACGTCGGATCGTCGATGATCCTCCGATCGTCGAGCATCTTCCTCAGACCATGGACACCTACGACGTCCGGGCCATGGTGGACGAGTACCGCACGACCCTGACCGAGGAGCGTCGTTACCTGTTCGACCGATTCGGCATCATCGACATCGCCCGCAAGGTCGTGGGTGTGGGCAGCGTCGGGACCCACTGTTGGATCGCGTTGGCCGTGGCCGATTCCGAGCAGGACGATCCACTGTTCCTGCAGGTCAAGGAGGCCACGCGGTCCGTCCTGGAACCGTTCGTGGGTCGGAGCGCCCATCGTCACCACGGCGAGCGGGTGGTCGTCGGTCAGCGGATGATGCAGGCGGCCAGCGACCTGTTCCTGGGATGGATGAGCAGCAACGAGGGTCGCGACTACTACGTGCGACAGTTGCGCGACATGAAGGGATCGGTTCGCACCGAGGTGATGTCGGTGGGCGATCTGACGAACTACGGGAACCGGTGCGCCTCGGTGTTGGCCCGGGCCCACGCCCGTTCGGGTGATCCGGTGGCCCTCGCGGGCTATCTCGGACGTGGCGCCACCTTCGACGGGGCCGTCGCCGCCTATGCCCGCGCCTACGCCGACCAGGCCGAACGCGACCACGCCGAACTGCGACGGGCGATCGACTCGGGCCGGGTCCCGGCGATCGAGGGCGTCTAGTCGGAGCGGTCGCCGACCCCGAGATCGCTCAGGACCGCATCGGCGGTCCGGCGACCGGAGAACAGCGCACCCTGGATCGAGGCCGTGTCCCGATGGTCGCCGCACACGTAGCGGCCCGGGCCGAGACGAACGGCGCGGCGCGGGTGGAAGGGCGGGACCTGCGAGGGCTGACCGTGCGGGATCCGGTCGATCCGCAGCGTGCGCCAGTCGTCCACGCCGAGTCCCCACCCGCGCAACTGTCGACGCACGTCCTGTTCGAGATCGGGCGCCAGGGCCGCCGGACCGGGAACGGCGGCCACCGCCGAAGTGCAGCCGGGCGGCGCATAGGACGGTGCCACCGACGTGAGGGAGGCGAGGTTGGCCACCGGACCGGACCGGGCACCGTCGAGGAGGATCCGGCGGTCCTCGAGTGGAGCGTTCGAC
>VERC01000050.1 GCA_018882825.1 Acidimicrobiia bacterium
GTGATCTTCGATCCCACGAACAGGATGTAGGGGTTGTCGAGCGACGCCTCCATGCGGTCGGTGTCGGTCACGAAGTACGGCGAGATGTAGCCCTTGTCGAAGCGCATGCCCTCGACCAGATCCATCTCCATGCCGAACGTGTTCGACTCCTCGACGGTGATGACGCCGTCCTTGCCCACCTTGTCGATGGCCTCGGCGATCATCTCGCCGATCTCCGGGTCGGCGGCGGAGATGCCGGCCACCTGGGCGATCTGCGACTTGTCCTCGACGTCGGCGGCCACCGAGTGGATGGCCTCGACGGCGGCGGCCACCGCGGTCTCGATGCCCTTCTTGAGCGACATCGGGTTGGCACCGGCGGCCACGTTGCGCAGACCCTCACGCACCATCGACCAGGCCAGCACCGTGGCGGTGGTGGTCCCATCGCCGGCGACGTTGTCGGTCTTCTTGGCGACCTCCTTGACCAGTTCGGCGCCGATCTTCTCGTAAGGGTCCTCGAGTTCGATCTCCTTGGCGATCGACACGCCGTCATTGGTGATCGTCGGGGCGCCCCACTTCTTGTCGAGCACCACGTTGCGGCCCTTCGGGCCGAGGGTGACGCGCACGGCGTCGGCGAGCTGGTTCATGCCCCGCTCGAGACCGCGGCGGGCCTTCTCGTCGAATTCGATGATCTTCGCCATCGTTGTTCCTCTCCGGTGAGCCGTCGGGGGACGGGTGTTCCTGTCTCAGCCGCCGGGGCGACTGGTTAGCACTCTCGGTGTGCGACTGCTAACAGGAAACCACCCGCGGCCGCCGATCGCAACCTCGGTCCTGGAGGGATCTTCCGGGGGGGCCTTCTCAGGCCCCTCCCGCCACCGCCTGCATGATCGACACGGTCACGCCGTCGGGCACGGGGGTGTCCAGCCCCTGCAGGAACCGCACGTCGTCGTCGTCGACGAACACGTTCACGTAGCGGACCAGGGCACCGTCATCGCCCAGCAACTTGGCCCGGAATCCCGGGTGGGCGGCCTCGAGGCTGGTCAGCACCTGGGCCACGGTGGCGCCCTCCACCTGCACGGTGGACTGACCGGCGGTCAGGGGACGGAACACCGGGGGGACTCGGACGGTGACACTCATCGGGGACCTCGCGGCAGTGGGATCGAACGACGGCGAACCCTAGCGGCCGAGCCGGAACCTCCCCACTCCCGCCGGATCGGGCGAGCGTCCTTGCCAGCATCCGATCGGTCGCCGACGATGGGGCGGTGAGCACTCCCCGCACCCACGTGGCGACCGAGTTCGACCCGACCGCACTGGCGGGCGCGAAGGGCGCCACCTCGGTCTCGGTGTGCATCCCCGCCCGCAACGAGGAACCCACGGTCGGACAGATAGTGGAACGCATCCGGACCGATCTGGTCGAGGGACTCCGTCTCGTCGACGAGATCGTGGTCATCGACGACCATTCGACCGATCGGACCTCGGCGGTGGCCGCCGCCGCCGGCGCCACGGTGGTCGATGCCTCGACGGTGCTGGTGGAGTTCGGTCGCGGGCACGGCAAGGGCGAAGCGCTGTGGAAGTCGTTGTACGCATCGACGGGGGATCTCGTGATCTGGGTCGACGCCGACGTGCGCGACTTCTCGACTCGCTTCATCACCGGACTGCTCGGTCCCCTGCTCACCGATCCGACCATCGGTTTCGTGAAGGGCTTCTACGAACGCCCCGTGGATGGACAGGTGCGCGGTGGTGGCCGCGTCACCGAACTCGTGGCCCGACCGCTGTTGACGATGTGCTTCACCGAACTGGCCGGCATCGTGCAACCACTGTCGGGAGAGTACGGAGGGCGTCGGTCGGTGCTCGAACAGATCGGCTTCGTCACCGGCTACGGCGTCGACATCGCCATGCTCATCGACATCGCCGAACGCTTCGGTGCCGGGTCGATCGCCCAGGTCGACCTCGGTGAACGGATCCACCGCAATCGTCCGCTGCACGAACTGGCACCGCAGGCGGCCCAGGTGCTGCAGGCTGCGCTGCGCCGGGCCGATGCCGATCTGGCTGTCGACGCCTTCACCCTGCGCCCTCCCGACCTCGACGAGATCGACATCGTCTACGCCGAGCGTCCACCGTTGGTGACGCTGGTCGACTACCGGGCCTCGCACCCCGGCACCGACGACTGATCGACACCGTCGCACGACGGTGATCCGACCTACGGTGCGGCGATGGACTTCGGGATCATCTTCGCCAACACCGGCGCCTACGCCACGCCCGACGGGGCGGTCACCATGGGTCAGTGCGCGGAACAGAACGGCTTCGAGAGCGTGTGGACGGTCGAGCACCCGGCCATCCCCAAGGGGTACCGCAGCGAGTATCCGTACTCACGCGACGGACGGATGCCCGGTGACGAGAACGCTCCCGTCCCCGATCCACTCGTGTGGTTGACGTGGGTCGGTGCCCACACCATCACCCTGCGTCTGGCCACCGGGGTGATGATCCTGCCGTTGCGCAACCCCGTGGTCCTGGCCAAGGAGTGCGCCACGCTCGACATGCTCACCGGCGGACGGTTCATCCTGGGAGTGGGCGTCGGTTGGTTGCACGAGGAGTTCGATGCCATCGGCGTCGGATGGGACGACCGCGGCGCCCACACCGACGACTCCATCGCGGCACTGCGGGCGCTGTGGACGACGGAGGTCTCGACCCACGAGGGCACGCACAGTTCCTTCACCGAGATCCACTCGTTCCCCAAACCGGCCGGTACGACCATTCCCATCGTCGTGGGGGGTCACTCGCGACCGGCGGCCCGACGCGCCGGCCGACTGGGCGACGGGTTCTTCCCCGCCGATCCCCGGACCTTGACCGAACTCCTGCCGGTGGTGCGCGAGGCGGCCCGCGAAGCCGGACGAGATCCCGACGACATCGAGATCACCACCGGTGGCGCTCCCCGGGTGGAGACGATCCGGATGCTGGCCGACGCCGGTGTGACGCGTTTCCTGGTGCCTCCGCTGGCCATGGACCCGACCGAACTGCCCGATGCCATGGCCCGGTTCGCCGACGAGGTGATCGCCAAGGTCTGAAACTGTGGGTCCGTCGCTCAGTGCTCGACGTGTTCGAGTGCGAGCTCCACGACACACCCAACCGGATCGGCCAACGCCCGTTCCTCCCCGAACTGCGCGGTCAGCGAGACCACGGCCATACCGGCGGGCAGCGGCGGCAGCGGATCGACGACCTCGCCCACGATGGCCAGACAGGGCACACCGGCATCGGCACACAGGGCGGCCACCCCACCCACGACCTTCCCCTCGAACGACTCGGCGTCGAGGAAGCCCTCTCCGGTGATCACGAGATCGGCCGCGGCGATGTGCTCGTCGAGGTGCAGTTCGTCGGCCACCAGATCGAACCCTCCGGTGAGGTGCGCGCCGATCGTCATGAGTCCGCCGGCCAGACCACCGGCGGCGCCGGCACCATCGACCGAGGCGACGTCGACGCCGTGCTCGTCGAGATAGACCTGCGCCAGTCGCTCCAGTCGGCGGCGCAGCAGTTCGACCTGCGCCGGCGTGGCGCCCTTCTGCGGCGCGAACACCTCGGCCGCATCGACGAATCGCGTGCGCACATCACAGGCCACCTCGATGTCGACACCACGGAACCGGGCGGTCGGGTGCATGGCCCGCAGGGCACCGAGTCCCCCGTCGGTGGTGGCCGAGCCTCCGACGCCGACGATCACGCGTCGCGCGCCCGATTCGATGGCGAGGGAGATGAGTTCACCGACCCCGGCGGTGGTGGCCTCGACCGGATCGTTGTCCTCGGGACCCCCGGCGAGGACCAGACCCGCGGCCTCGGCCATCTCGATGACCGCCGTACCCCGGATCAGGCGCCATGTCGCCTCCACGGGCGCGCCGTCGGGCCCGGTGACGGTCGAGATGCGGTTCGGTCCACCGAGAGCGTCGAGGAACCCCTCACCCCCGTCGGCCATGGGGACGGCCGACGCGTGGTGCCCGGCATCGGTGAGCGCGGCGGCCACGGCGGTGGCCAGTTCGCCGGCCGTGGCCGTGCCCTTGAACTTGTCGGGTGCCACGACGATGCGCACCGACCAAGTGAAGCAGGTCGCTCCCGACCCGCTGACCCGCGATCAGGCGAGATCGACCCCGGCGAGGACGAGGATGGCCGCATCGCCCGGGGAGATCGGCGGTGGCTCGGGCATCGGGCGCACGACGTTCGGCCCCAGTCCGAGCGCCAACGCCACCGAGCGGGCCTCGGCCTCCCAACCGGGGAGGAAGAAGACGTCGGTCGCCAGTTGCTTGTTCGGAGAATCACCGATGGTGGTCTGCGTGTAGCCGCGTCCCTGCAGGATGTCGCGGACCTTGGCGGCGAGGCCCGGCGTGTTGGTGGCGTTCGCCACCTTGACCTTGACATCCGCCACCGGTCGACCGGCCGGCAGGGTGGTGGTCGACACCAGGGTCGACGTGCTCTGCGACTTCGACGAAGAGGTGGCGAACTCGTCGGGCGCGTCGCCATACCCCTGGGCCAGCACCACGATGGCCACGAGCACCGCCACCACCACGATGACGATGCCCGAACGCGAGGGACCGACGGCGTCGTGCGGTGCGGCGCCGTCGGTCATCTCAGGACCCCGGTGGCTCCATCGCCTGCTGGGCGTGCTCCTGGCGGGCCCGGCGACGACGATCACGCAGCCGACGCAGACGCCGCACGCCCAGCGGGTCGTACTCGTAGGCCTCGGGGCTCTCGAGCAGGCGACCGAGGATCTCGTAGTAGCGACTGGCCGAGAGTTCGAAGCGCTCCTGAATGAGCGACTCCTTGGGGCCGGTCTCGTGCCACCAGCTCCGCTCGAAATCGAGTATCGCCTTGTCGCGTTCGGTGAGTTCCATCGACGCAGATGCTGGTCGGGACGGACCGCGGAAGCAAGGACCCTCGGTGATCCGGACCCGATCCCCCGTCGAGCGGGCCCCGGTACTGTCGGGGACCGACGACCGCGCCCTCGGCGCACGACAAGGGGGACGGATGGGGCCGCTCGCGGGAGTGACGATCATCGAACTGGCCGGACTCGGCGCACTGCCCTACGGCACGTTGAAACTCGCCGACATGGGTGCCGACGTCATCAGAGTGCATCCACTGCACGAGGTACCGACGGGAGAACGACCGGGCGAGCGTCACAGCGAGTTCGACCGTGGCCGCCGCTCGATCGCCATCGACCTCAAGTCGCCGGCAGGCGTCCGGGTGCTGCTGCGGATGATCGAGAAGGCCGATGTGTTCTGTGAGGCGTTCCGCCCCGGGGTGTGCGAACGCCTCGGCATCGGACCCGATGTGCTGCTGGCCCGCAATCCGAAGCTCGTGTACGGACGACTCACCGGCTGGGGACAGGACGGTCCGCTCGCTCCCAGCGCTGGCCACTCACTCAACTACGAGGCCCTCACCGGGGCCATCGGATCGATCGGGGCCGAAGGAATGCCTCCGATCCCAATGCTGCAGGTGTTCGGGGACTTCGCCGGCGGCGGACTCCATCTGGCCTACGGAGTGGTGTGCGCGCTGTTCGAAGCGCAGAGATCCGGAAAGGGTCAGGTCGTCGATGCGGCGATGGTCGACGGCGTGATGTCGATCTTCCAGGTCTTCTACGGGATGACGCGCGGCGGCTTCCACACCGGACCGGTCGGCACCAACCTGTTCGACGGTGGCGCGCCCTTCTACAACGTGTACGAGACCGCCGACGGGAAGTTCGTCACGGTGGCGCCGATCGAGGCACGCTTCTACGCCCAGTTGCTCGACAAGTTGGGAATCGACCCGGCATCGCTCCCCGATCAGAACGACATGAGCGGCTGGCCGACGATCAAGGCCCGGTTCGCCGAGGTGTTCCGCACCCGCACCCGTGACGAGTGGGACGCGATCCTCGGGGGCACCGACTGCTGCTACGCCCCGGTGCTGTCGTTCGCCGAGGCCGGGACGCACCCGCACAACGTGGCCCGGGGCGCGTTCGTGCCGATCGAGGGATCGATCCCGCAGTTGCGCCCCATGCCGCGTCTCAGCCGCACACCGGGTGAGGTGGGCACGACCTATGCCTATCCGGGATGCGACACCGAGGCGGTGCTCGGCGAGTTCGGACTGCAAGGAGAGGAGATCGCCGGGCTGGCCGCCGACGGTGTGATCGCCTGGTGAGGATGAGCCGGTGTGGAGCCCGAAGAGGGATTCGAACCCTCGACCCCCTGTTTACAAGACAGGTGCTCTGACCAACTGAGCTATCCGGGCAGGACGACCGAGGCTAGGCCGCGGCCGGTCCTCCTACTCCAGTCCGTACTTCGGCATCGCGCCCATGAAGGCGTGCTCGTAGAGGCCGTACCCGACGTGGCCGTCGTAGGTGAACCGCGCCGAGTGGTCGACCACGGCGTACTGACCCATCGGCGCGATGGCCGGCACGTCGTAGACCACGCCCTGCACCACGGTGTCGGGACCCTGGTACATCCCGTGGCGCCAGTCCTCCTCGAACCCGTACCCGGTGCCGATGGCGAGGAAGTTGGGCATGATCGACTGCACCTCGATCTCGAAGCCGGCGTCGGGGAACGAGACGGTGGACGATTCGAGGATCCGGGTGCCGGGCACGAGTCGGTGCTCGTGTTCGGTGCGGCCGAGTTGTTCGATACGACCGTCGGGCCACACCCGCTCGGCCTGCTCGAGTGAGCGGAAGCCGTCGGCCTGTTCGGAGCAGATGTAGAAGATCGAGTGGTCCTCGAAGCGCATGGGGAAGTACGTCCACATGCCACCGCCCATCGTGTGGGTGCCGGCGCGGATGCCCTCGGGCTCCTTCTCCCCGACCGGACGCACGCCCCACGAGCGGTCGCGCGATCCCCAGGTCGTCTCGGCGGCGACGTCGAGTTCGGTGCCGTCGACGACGAGCGTCCCCGACCACGAACCCATCTGCGCCAGACGCTGGGTGTCGAACATCACCCGGGCGCCCTGGCGGATGAACTGGTTCGGCTCGGGGATGGCCGGACCGAATCCCTCCCACACCATGTCCATCGCCACCGTGTGGTCGTTCGGCTCGACGACGAACCGCAGCCGCTTGAGCGGCTCCAACACCTCGATGCGGATCGGGCCGACGGAGATGTCGGCACGATCGGTCAGGGGCTTCGACGAACGCACGACGTACTGCTTCTCGCCGACACGCACGGTGACGAAGGCGTCGGTGGTGCCGAGGTTCGGGTACTGCCCGAGACCGAAGACAGCCATGAACTCACCGCCGATGTCGAAGGCGTTGAAGTAGTAGCGGTCGTAGAAGTTGCGATCACTGGTGACGGGATGGGCGATCCAGTTCGCCGACTGGTGCACCGGATAGTCGTCCCAGGACGTCACTGGATTGTCTTGCATCGTTCCTCCTGTGGGTGGTCGTTCGGAGTGATTCGTTCTGCTCGATCAGGCACGGCCGAGATCAGCGACGATGTCGTTCTCGAGGATGTGCTTGAGGACCTTGCCGGTGGCGTTGTAGGGCAGGTCGTCTCGGAACACCACGTAGGTGGGCACCTTGTAGCGGGCCAGTTCGGCACCGACCCACTCGCGCACGGCCTGCTCGTCGAGATCGACACCGGGCTTGGTCACCACCACCGCCGCGACCTCTTGCCCGAGTTGGTGGTGAGGAACACCGACGACCGCGGCCTCGGCCACATCGGGGTGCTCCTCCAGTCGGTTCTCGATCTCGATGGGGTAGATGTTCTCCCCGCCACGGATGATGAGGTCGCGCATGCGGCTCTCGAGGAACAGCACGCCGTCGACCATGCGTCCGTAGTCGCCGGTGGCGTACCAACGGCGATCATCGAGCACCTTGGCCGAGGCCTCCGGATTGTCCCAGTAACCGAGGAAAACCACTGCACCGCGGATGTTGATCTCGCCCACCTCTCCATCGGGGACGACGGCACCGTCCTCGTCGCGGATCTCGATCTCGCACATCGCCTCGACGGTGCCGACGGAGGCCGGATGCGTGTCCATCGTGACGCCGCCGAGCCGGGAGCCCGAGCCGAGTGTCTCGCTCATGCCGTAGCCCACACCGAGCCGGGCCTGCGGCAGTTTGCGGGCCATCAGCCGCAACAGTTCAGGTGAGTAGGTGGCGCCACCCCCACCCACGGTGACCACACTCGAGGTGTCGTAGGAGTCGAAGTCGGGATGTTCGAGCAGACGCCAGAACTGTGTGGGCACTGCACTCCATCCACCGACGCCATGCTCCTGGGTCAGTTCCAGATGCGTGGTCTCGTTCCACGCCCCCACCGGCGGGAACACCAACTTCGAGCCGGTGAAGTGAGCGGTGATCAGCGGCACCACACCGGAGACGTGGAACAGCGGACCGACCTGGATCGACGACGGCTGTCGCGGTGGTGTGGCCGGCGGTGGCTGCGGAGCCAACACCGCACCGATCGCGCCGGCCAGCGTGGCCGCCATCGGGAAGTGCACGAAGTTGCGGTGCGACAGCGTGGCCGCCTTCGGCCGGCCGGTGGTGCCGCTGGTGAACAGAAGCACGGCCGGATCGTCCTCGGCGATCTCGCAGTCGGGCAAGGGCGGGTCATCGGGTCGCGGCGGTCCCAGGAGATCGACCAGTTCGGCGAGATCGTGCACCGCCACGTCGGCGGGCAGTCCGGCCTCGGCCAACCGGGCGAGACGCGGACCGTCGGCCAGCACGATGCGAGGCGCCGAGAGCTCGACACCGTGGAGCAGCTCGGCCGGGGTCCACCATCCGTTGAGACTCGACACGATGGCGCCGCTGACCAGCGTCGCCCACCATCCGACGGCATACGGGGCGACGTTGGCCGCGGCGAACGCCACGCGGTCGCCCTTGACCACGCCCCGGTCGGCCAGCCACTGCGCCACCCGGGCCGCTGATGCCTCGACGTCGACGAAGGAGAGCGTGAGTTCGGGGAAGACGAGATTGGGCAGATCGCCGTGCTGGGCGGTCTTGGCCACCAGCACGTCACGAATGTTGCCGAGTCGACCGGTGAACACCTTGCAGGACACACCCAGTACGTCCTCGGTGCCGATCTCGAACGCCCCACCCGGACCCACGAGCATCTCGACACCGGGAGGCGGCTCCCAGATCCATGTCGTACCGGCCACTTCGGCGCTCCCCCCGTCGACTCGGTCCCGCATGGTGGCCGCCGCAGCGTCCCGGCGCAACCCATGAGAGGGGACGGGCCATGTGCCGGGAGGGGATGGCGTCGAGCGGTCGGCACTAGCGTCGAGCCATGAGCATTCTGGGGAATCGAGTGGTGCGGCGAGAGGATCCCGCCCTGCTCACGGTGGGTGGCACCTACGTCGACGACATCGTGGCGACCGACGCTGCGCACGTGGTCTACGTGCGTTCGACGATCGCCCACGGGGCGATCGTGTCGATCGACGTCACCGAGGCCCGTTCGGCGCCCGGCGTCCTCGACGTCGTCACTGCCGACGACATCGACCTCGGGTCGGTGGTTCCGCTGGCCCTCATCAACGCCTCGTTCGCCCGGCCCCTTTTGGCCCGCGGTCGGGTGCGCTACGTGGGCGAACCGATCGCCGCCGTGGTGGCCGAGTCCCGGGCCGCAGCAGTGGACGCCGCCGAACTGGTCGTGGTCGACATCGACCCGCTCCCCGCCGTCGTCGCCGTGGCCGACGCACTGGCCGACGATGCCCCGGTGTTGTTCGGGCCCGCAGTCGACTCCAACGTCGCCATGCGCATCGACGCCGCCGGTGACCCGATCGACTTCGATGTCCACGATGTCGTGGTGCGCCTGACCACGGTCAACCAGCGACTCGCTCCGGCGCCGATCGAGAACCGCAGCGCACTGGCACGTTGGGAGGACGGCCGACTCGTGCTCGAGATCGGCTGCCAGGGCGCGCATCCGGTGCGGGCCGTCGTGGCCGCCGTCTACGGGATGGAGGAGGCGGACATCAGGGTGATCTGTCCCGATGTCGGTGGTGGCTTCGGCGCCAAGTCGCAGCCCGCGCCCGAGGCACTGCTGCTCGGCGAACTGTCGCGTCGTCTCGGTCGACCCGTGCGGTGGAGCGAGACGCGTTCGGAGAACCTGACCGGAATGGGTCATGGTCGGGCCCAGGTACAGACGGTGACACTCGCCGGTTCGGCCGACGGTGACCTGCAGGCCTACGCCATCGACATCCTGTGCGACGGCGGCGCCTATCCGGGCATGGGCGCCATCCTGCCCTTCGCCACCCGGATCATGGCCTCGGGTGTGTACGACATCGCCGACGTGCGGGTGTCATCGAACTCGGTCGCCACCAACACCACGCCGACCGGCGCCTATCGCGGAGCGGGCCGACCGGAAGCCACCGCCGCCATCGAACGCGCCGTCGACCTGTTCGCCCACACCGCCGGCCTCGACCCGATCGAGGTGCGTCGCCGCAACTTCATCCGACCGGAACAGTTCCCGTTCACCACGCCGACGGGAACGGTCTACGACGTCGGTGACTACGAGGGCGCGCTGGATCGAGCCGTGGCCGCTGCCGATGTCGTCGCGCTGCGGGCCGAACAACAGCGCCGACGCGACGCCGGCGATCCGAAACTGCTCGGTATCGGTGTATCGGCCTATGTCGAGATCACCGCGCCGGGCGCCGGGGGCGAGTACGGCTCGGTGGAGCTGCTGCCCGGCGGTCGGGCCCGTGTGGTCACCGGTTCGACGCCCTACGGCCAGGGACACGACACCGCGTGGTCGATGCTGGTCACCGAACGCACCGGTATCGACATGGACATGGTCGAGGTCGTGCACGGCGACACCGACTTCGTTCCCCACAGCGAGGTGACGGGCGGCTCGCGCTCGGCGCAGCTGGCCGGCAGCGCGGTGTACGTCGCCTCCGGGAACCTGGTCGACCTCGCCCGAGGTCGGGCCGCCGATCTGCTGGAGGCGGCCACCGACGACATCGTCCTCGACACCGACACCGGTCGCTTCCACGTGGCCGGCACCCCGGCTCGCGATGTCGGATGGGCCGACATCGCCGCCTCGCTCGATGACACCTCTCCGCTCATCGGACTGTCGGACTTCGCGTCGCCGAGCGCGTCCTTCCCCTTCGGTGTGCACATCGCCGTGGTGGAGGTCGACACCGAGACGGGACGAGTCGACCTGCAGCGCTTCGTGGCCTGCGACGACGCCGGCACCATCCTCAACCCGCTGCTGGCCGATGGTCAGGTGCACGGTGGACTGGCCCAGGGTGTGTCCCAGGCGCTGTTCGAGGAGATGCGCTTCGACGAGGACGGCAACCCGCTGACGGCGACACTCATCGACTACGCCGTTCCGTCGGCCGCCGAGTTCCCCATGTTCGAGCGGATCCAGATGGAGACACCGACGCCGCTCAATCCGTTGGGTGCCAAGGGCATCGGGGAGTCGGGAACGGTGGGGGCCACGCCGGCGGTACAGAACGCAGTTGTCGATGCACTGCTCCACCTCGGGGTGACGCACATCGACATGCCGCTGAGTCCCGAACGGGTGTGGCGCGCCATCAACGGCAACTGAGATGCGCATCGGCCTGTTCATCGCGGAGACGAGTCCGCGGGGCTCGTCCATCGACGATGTCGTCGATCGGGCGCGATGGGCCGAAGACAACGGCCTCGACAGCGGTTGGGTCCCCCATGTGCCATGGAGTCTCGACGCACTGACGGCGTTGACCGTCGCCGGTCGGGCCACGTCACGGATCGAACTGGGCACGGCGGTGGTGCCGACATGGTCGCACCATCCCTACGGACTGGCCCAGCACGCACTGTCGGCGCAGGCGGCCTGCGATGGACGACTCACCCTGGGGATCGGCCCCTCGCACCGATCGGTGGCCGAGAACTGGTACGGCGCCGACTACGACGGGGTGATCGAGCACATGCGCGAGTACCTGGCCGTGCTGGA
>VERC01000285.1 GCA_018882825.1 Acidimicrobiia bacterium
CCATCGGGCAGTTCGTGAACGACAACATGATGATCACCAATTCGGTGATCTGCTGCGACACCCGTGAGGAAGCACGCGCCATCGCGCTGCGCGAAGGCCGTGGCTATCTGGTGTCGATGGTGAACCTCTACCACGACACCATGCCGAAGTCGACGGATGCCATCACGTGGCCGTCGCGTCCGGTGTCGCTCCACGACATGGTGGCGTCGGGTATCGACGGTGACGAGTTGCTCGACAACCTCATCGCCGGTGGGTACATGCTGGTCGGCACCCCGGACGACGTGTGCGAGCAGATCGCGGCCTGGGGCGACGTGGGCATGGATCAGTTGGCATTCGGTCTGCCCATCGAGGGTCTGCACCATGAGGAGATCCTCGGCACCATCGAGCTGTTCGGCGACAAGGTGATCCCCGAGTTCGATCGTGACCGGACCCATTCGACCGATCGGTACCGGGCCACGGCGATGCCGAAGTACCCGCAGTTCGCCCATGAGCTGCCCTCCGACGTGGAGTGGCCGACGCTGCTGCCCGCCGGAGCGCTCAAGCCCGTCTCCTGACCGGTGTTCGACAACCGCATCACGAGGATGCTCGGCGTCGAGCTGCCGATCATCCAGGCCCCCATGGGCTACATCGCCCGATCGGCCCTGGCCTCGGCCGTGTCCAACGCCGGGGCGATGGGCATCATCGAGACCTCGTCGGGGATGCTCGACGAGGTGCGCGTCGAGATCTCCAAGATGCGCGATCTCACCGATCGACCGTTCGGCGTCAACATCGCCCAGGCAGGTGTTCGGTTCACTTAGATGAGTGGGTCTGTTCAGGGTCGACGCCACCGATGCCACCGACGCCTACCGCCGGGGTCGAGCGCCATGTCACCTGACGAAGTGAGGGCTACCGTCGGTCCCACGGCGAGTAGATGGAACGGTGGAGATGAACTCATGGCGGTTGTGGAAGCACGTGTTCGGCACGCTCGCAGTCGTAGCTGTGATCGGACTCGTGGGGGCGTTGGCGCTCAACCGGGCACCGGTGTTCACGAAGGCGCATGCTGACTGTGGGACCGTGGACAACCCGAACACAGAGATCATGAATCCTCTCGACCCGAGCGGCGAGCCAATCAGATGTGAGCAAGCCCGCTCTGACCGATCAACGCAGGTGAAGTGGTTGACGATCGGCTCATCGATGTTGCTCGTGGGGTCGGCTGCCGGGTGGGTGGTCACGTCAGTCGGCCTACGGCGGAGGTCTGCAAACAGCCCCGAGGTGCCTGTCTCGGTTCGCTGAGCTTGGCGTCGCCTAGCGCCGGATAGGGGGTGTGGCAAACGTCAAGCCCACCTCTGGCCTTTCCAATGTCAGGGCGTGGCAGGCTCAAGGCATGTTCGACAACCGGATCACGAGGATGCTCGGCGTCGAATTGCCGATCATCCAGGCCCCGATGGGCTACATCGCCCGGTCGGCGCTGGCCTCGGCCGTGTCCAACGCCGGGGCGATGGGCATCATCGAGACCTCGTCGGGGATGCTCGACGAGGTTCGGCTGGAGATCGCCAAGATGCGCGATCTCACCGACCGACCGTTCGGCGTGAACATCGCCCAGGCCTTCGTCTCGGATCCCGGCATCGTCGATTTCGTGGTCGACAACGGTGTTCGATTCGTGACCACGTCGGCCGGCGACCCCACGCGCTACACCGAGGCGCTCAAGTCGGCCGGGGTGACGGTCTTCCACGTGGTGCCCACGCTGCGAGCCGCGCTCAAGGCGGTGGCGGCGGGCGTCGATGGCCTGGTGGTGGAGGGTTCCGAGGGTGGTGGGTTCAAGAACCCGCGGGACGTGTCGACGATGGTGCTGCTGCCCCTGGTGGCCTCCAAGGTCGACGTGCCCGTGATCGGCGCCGGCGGGTTCCTCGACGGTCGCACCATGGCGGCGGCCTTCGCGCTCGGTGCCGAGGGAGTGCAGTTGGGGACCGTCATGGTGGCGACGCAGGAGTCGCCCATCCACGACAACTGGAAGCAGGCCATCGTCGCCGCCGCCGAGACCGACTCGGTGCTGCTGAACCGTCATCGGGCACCGGCGGTGCGGGTGCTGCGCACCGAACGCACCAATGCCCTCGAGTTCGACACGACCCGCAACGCCATGGACGACATGGCGATGTTCCGCTCGCTCTACTTCGAGGGCGACATGGAGGCGGCCCTGCCCCTCGGTGGTGCGGTGTCGGGACGCATCGAGTCGGTCCGACCGGTGGCCGAGGTCCTCGAGGAGTGCGCCGCCGACTGTCTGCGCATCATCGGAGAACTGGCCGAGCGCTACCGGGACTGAGTCAGTCGATCGGCAGCCGGGCCATCAGTTCGATCTTGCGTTCCTCGAACTCGTCGAAGTCGATGACCTTGTCCTCGAGCTGCTTGTGGATCAGTTCGATCTGGGCCAGCAGTTCGGCGGCGGTCAGTTCGCCTTCGGTCGAGAGCAACTCGGTGGGCTCGTCCTCGGACCGCGGCTCACCGGACTGACGCTTCTCGCGCTTCAACTGCTGCTTGGCCTTCTTGGCCCGGTCGCGCTGCAACTTCTCGAAACTCGTTCGCTGGGTGCCCACGGGGCCTCCTCGGCGGTCCAGGGAAAGGGGGAGACGGGCGGACGGACCAGCCCGCTGACCGGACCGCCCGTCGACCCGATGGGGGCCGCACACTCAGGGGTCCGATCCGACCCCGT
>VERC01000286.1 GCA_018882825.1 Acidimicrobiia bacterium
GCCGCAAGATCTGGACGTCGTTCGCCCACGAATCCGAGTACTGCTACTTGATCTGTCGTACCGCTTCGGTGCCGGGACGTCCGCATCTCGGTATCAGCGAGATCATCGTCCCCATGGACTCGCCGGGTATCGAGGTGCGTCCGATCCGCGACATGGTCGATGCCCGGCACTTCAACGAGGTGTGGTTCGACGACGTGCGCGTGCCGATCGGCAACCTCGTGGGGGTCGAGGGCGATGCCTTCTCGCAGACGATGCGACAACTCGATCACGAGCGGGGCGGTATCGATCGTCTGGTGTCGAACCGGGCGCTCCACCTGCGGGCCCTGGAGACGGCCGACACCTCCGACGCGCGGATCCGCCACACCATCGCCCGGTTGGAGACCGACTTCGTCGCCGCCCGACTGCTCGTCTACCGCAGTGCACTCGGCCTCGTGCCCAAGGGGTTCAGCGCCGGCACCAAGTTGTTGTGCACCCACTACGAACAGCGGGTGGCCGACTTCGCGTCGGCGGTGCTCGGCCCCGAGGCGATGCTGTGGGACCGGTGGACGAAGGAGATCGCCTATGCACCGGCGTACACGATCATGGCGGGAACGTCGGACGTGATGCGCAACATCGTGGGGGAGCGGGTGCTGGGACTTCCCCGGTGAGGGAGACTGTCGGTCGATGAACGATCTCGTGCTCCTCGAAGTGGCCGATGGGGTGGCCACCATCACGCTCAACGACCCGAAGCGGCGCAACGTCGTGTCCCGTGCCCTCAACGCGGCGGTGGGCGAGGTCATGGACGATCTCGAGTCCCGCGACGACGTCGGCGCCGTCATCGTCACCGGCGCCCCGCCGGCCTTCTGTGCCGGCGCCGATCTCGACGATCTGGCTGCCTGTGATTCGGCCGAGAAGTTGCGCACGATCTATTCCGGGTTCCTCCGCATCGCCGAGACACCATTGCCGTCGATCGCCGCGGTGAACGGCCCGGCCGTCGGCGCCGGTCTCAACCTGGCGCTGGCCTGTGACGTGATCGTGGCCGGTGCCTCGGCCCGCTTCGACACCCGCTTCCTCCAGATCGGTCTGCATCCCGGTGGCGGAAACACGTGGCGGCTGCGACGCATCACCGATCTCCAGACCACGATGGCGTTGGTGCTGTTCAACGAGATCGTCGACGGCACCCGCGCCGCCGAGATCGGACTGGCGTGGCGCTGTGTGGCCGACGACGAACTGCTGGACACGGCCCGGGAGATGGCGGCGCGCGCGGCCGCCGGTCCCCGTGATGTGGTGCGGGCCATGAAGGCCACGATCCTGGCCAATGACGCCATCACCGATTCGGACGCGGCTGTCACCGCCGAACTCGGTCCGCAGCTCGAGTCGTTGCAGGGCCCCGCCTTCGGTGAACTGCTCGCTGCGTTGCGGGCGCGCATGGCGGAGAAGTCCTGAACCGTCCCTCGGCACGCGACCGGGCGGTGGCGTGGGCCGACCGCGCCGTGGACCGTCTGGCCGTCCTCGGGGCGACCTCGGATCTCGACGGTGCCGGGCTGCTCGACGTCCGGTCCACCTTCACCGGGCTCGCACCCCGGGGTCGGGTCAGTGCCGGAGCGTCGTGCCGAGTGATGGCGACGGCGGACTCGTGGTGCGCGGTGAACCTGCCGCGCCCCGATGATCTCGACCTGTTGCCGGCGTGGCTGGGCGTCGAGCCGGCGAGTGGCGAGATCCCCTGGACGGAGGTGAGCGCCGCAGCGTCGGAGCGCCCGACCGATGCGTTGGTGGAGGCCGGACAGGAACTGGGTCTGGCCGTGGCCGCGCTGGGGGGCGACCGGTCCGACGCGCAGTTGCGGTTCCGCGGCACCGAGCGCGCCGCCCGACCGTGGCTGGTGCGCCGGGTGGGCGAGCGGACGCCGGCGCGTCATCCCGACGGGCTGACGGTGGTCGATCTGTCGTCGTTGTGGGCCGGCCCGTCGTGCGCCCGTCTGTTGGGTCGGGCCGGTGCCCGCATCGTCAAGGTCGAGTCGAGTTCGCGCCCCGATGGTTCTCGCGCCGGTGATCCCGGGTTCCACCGCTGGTTGCACGAGGGCCACGAACTCGTGGAGGTCGACTTCGCCACCGTCGACGGTCGACGGGAACTCGTCGACATCGTGCACTCGGCCGATGTCGTGATCGAGGGGTCGCGTCCACGGGCGTTCGACCGTCTGGGCATCCACCCGGTCGAGGTGGTGTCGGCCCGACCGGGGACGGTGTGGGTGTCGATCACCGGCTACGGACGGTGCGGGCCGTGGCGTGACCGCGTGGCCTTCGGTGACGATGCCGCCGTGGCCGGGGGTCTGGTCGAGCTCGATGACGACGGAGCGCCGATGTTCGTGGCCGACGCGGTGGCCGACCCGCTCACCGGCGTGGCCGCCGCCGCACTGATCCTCGGCGCCCTGGCCGCTGGTGGTGGCATCACGGTCGACGTGGCGCTGCGCGAGGTGGCGCGCAGCGCGGCGATGGGCGCGGCGGTGGTCTGGTGACGACGACCCCCGATGTGCTGGTCCGCGATGTCGAGGTCGAGGGCACTCGCACCGATGTCCTGATGGCCGATGGTCGGATCGTCGCCATCGGTGACGATCTCCGGCCCTCGCCGACGCGCGAGGTCGTGTCCGTCGTCGGCGCCGGTGGTGCCCTGCTGCCCGGACTCCACGACCACCACGT
>VERC01000287.1 GCA_018882825.1 Acidimicrobiia bacterium
CCCATGCCACGATCGTCTCGCGCTGATCGGTGATGCCGATGGCGACGATGCGGTGATGCTCGAGTCGGGTCGACAGTTCGGCGCACACCGTGTCGAGCGCGTCGCCGATCTCGTCGGTGTCGTGCTCGACCCAGCCGGGCGCAGGGAAGTGCTGGGGGAACTCGCGGTGCGCCGATCCGACGACGAGGCCGTCGTGACCGAAGGCGATGGCTCGCACGCCGGTGGTGCCGGCATCGATGGCGACGACGACGTTCACGGCGTCGCGGCGACGGGCACGGTGGCGGGAGGGCAGACTGCGTGCATGGCCATCGACTTCAGTCTGTCACCCGAACTCACCGAGATCCGCGGGCGCGTGCGAGCCTTCATCGCCGATGTCGTGGCCCCCACCGAGGCCCGGCTCGAAGCCGACCGGGTGGCCGAGACCGATCGGCGCGCCTACGTCGGCGAACTCGTGGCCCTGCGAGGTCAGGCCCGTGAACTCGGACTGTGGCTGCCCCACATGCCGTCCGAGTGGGGCGGCATGGGTCTCGGTCACGTCGAGTTGGCGATGGTGCAGGCCGAGGCCGCCCGCACGCGCCTCGGTCCATGGGTGCTCAACTGCCAGGCCCCCGACGAGGGCAACATGCACACGCTGCTGCACTGGGGCACCGACGAGCAGAAGGAACGCTGGCTGCGTCCGCTGTGCGAGGGACGGATGTGGTCCTGCTTCGCCATGACCGAGCCCGAGGTGGCCGGCTCCGATCCGACCCTCATCCGCACCCGGGCGCTCGAGGACGGTGACGAGTGGGTCATCGACGGCCACAAGTGGTTCATCTCCAACGCCCATCGCGCCGACTTCGCCATCCTCATCGCCCGCACGGAGGACGACCCCGACCTCCCGCAGGCGGCCAACACCGCCTTCATCGTCGATCTGCCCTCCGAAGGATGGAACGAGGTTCGTCAGATCGAGACGATGCACGGCTCGACGGGTCACTCCGAGATCGTCATCGACGGCCTGCGGGTGCCGGCCGGCAACATGCTCGGCGGTCGTGGGCAGGGTCACCGTCTGGGGCAGTACCGGCTCGGGCCGGCCCGGTTGGCGCACTGCATGCGGTGGATCGCCCAGGCCGAGGTGGCGCTGGACATGATGGTGGCCCGGTCACTCGACCGGTACTCCCACGGTTCGGTGCTGGCCGAGAAGCAGGGCGTGCAGTGGTTGATCGCCGACTCGGCGATGGAGTTGTACCAGTGCAAGCTCATGGTGCTGCACGCCGCCTACAAGATCGACCGGGGTGAGGACTTCACCGCCGAGGTGTCGATGGCCAAGCACTTCGTGGCCAACTCGCTCAACCGGATCATCGACCGGTCGATCCAGGTGCACGGCGCGCTCGGGTACTCGACCGACACGCCGTTGGCCCACATGTACCAGCAGGCTCGTTGGGCCCGTTTCGCCGATGGCGCCGACGAGATCCACCAGATGCGCATCGCCCAACGCACGATCGCCGCGTGGCGCGACCATGGCAGCACCCGGGCCGCCACGGGAGATCTGCCGATCTGAGTCAGTTCCCGTCGGTGCCGGTGGGCACCGTCGTCTCGCGGGTGATCGGGCGGGGTTGTTGTTCGACCGAGATCGAACACCCGGAGGCCAGCGACGCAACGCCCACCGACAGGGCGAGGATGGCGGCGACGGGAACGGCTGTCCGTCGGGTCGATGGTCGTGATCGGTTCATCGTTCCTCCCCGTCGTGGGCACTCTGCGGCGGGTCGACGAGCGGGAGTTCGACCACGAACCGTGCACCCGGTCGGCCGTCGCGCCGGTCCTCGACCCACACTCGCCCTCCGTGCAATCGGATGTGCTCGTCGACGAGGGCCAATCCGAGCCCGACGCCGGTGTCCGACGACCTGTTGCCGCCCTCGCTTCCTCGGGAGAAGCGATCGAAGATGATGTCGCGTTCGTCGGCGGCCACGCCCGAGCCCTCGTCCTCGATGCCGATCAACACGTCGTCGTCGACCCGCTCGATGGTGACGGCGGTGGCGCCTCCGGCATAGCGCTCGGCGTTGTCGAGGAGATTGGCGATCACTCGACCGAACCGGCGTTTGTCCACGCGCACGACGAGTCCATCGGTGCCGGACTCGTGCACGACGGGTACACCACCTCCGCCGAGGATGCTCACCGACTGGTAGACGAGTTCGACCACGAGCACGTCCTCGAGGTGCAGCGTGATGGCGCCGACGTCGAAACGCGAGATCTCGAGGAGGTCCTCGACGAGCTGCTGGAGCCGGTCGATGTCGGCCGACAACAACTCGAGGGCGCGTTGGGCCCGTTCGGGCAGGTCGTCGCGCAGGTTCTCGATCACCTCCACCGACGCGGCGATGGTCATGAGCGGTGAACGCAACTCGTGGCTCACCTCGGAGGCGAACCGCGCATCGCGTTCGATGCGATCCTCGAGCGCCTGCGCCATCTCGTTGAAGGGGATGGCGAGCAGGTCGAGGTCGCGATCGGCCCCCTCGGGCAGGCGGGTGTCGAGCAGGCCGCCGGCGATGGACTCGGCGGCGGTCCCGACGTCCAGCAGTGGAGCGAAGACCCGACGGCTGGCCCAGTACCCGAGGAGCGCGCCGGCCACGGTGGTGGCGGCTGCTGCGGCGAAGAGGGCGAAGGCCAGACCGTCGAGGGTGTCCTGCAG
>VERC01000051.1 GCA_018882825.1 Acidimicrobiia bacterium
ACCCCACACCGCCCACAGCAGCGCGACTCCTCGATCGACACTGCCCGCCGCGCCCTCTCGATCCGATGACCCCGCCGCATCCACGTCGTTCAGTCTCCCACTGGCTTTCGTCGGCTGCGTTGCGGACTCTTCCGAGTCCCGACGGCATCAGGCGGGTCGGTGATGATCGAGCCGATCAGGCGGGCGCCGCCTGTACCGCTCGGTGGGTGGCTCGTGACACTCGGCCGCCTGGGGCGCGTGTCGCTGAGAAGACGGTGGAGACCACCAACTCGAAGTGGGGTCGAATCGTTGCACTCGCCCCTCCGACACTCGAAGAACACATCGAGGGCCCTCGTCGTCGGTGCCCCGGGCTCGGGCGACCCTCATCGGTGGAGCCGACCCGCGAACCCGTGTGGCCGGAGGCAATGGATGCCGACACATGGAAGCATCGACAGTCACGCTCAGTGGTTCCCGCGCCGTGGACTGCGCCCCTCTCGAGGCCTGATCTCGCCGCTCGTTCGGGTCTGGACTTCGCCTCCACTCTCGACATCGCGATCGGCAACCCGCACCATTGCGCGATCTCAGCGGAGATCGACTCTTGGTGTTTCGAGACCGATCGACAAGAATCGGTGACAATGATCGAATTGACAAGAGTCGCCGGAGTCGATGCCGCTCGGCCATGTGATGCTTTGAGTCGCGAGTACATGGACTGGCTGGTCGGGCGGTTGCACGAGGTTCATGACATCGTCATTCCCCCAGCGGAGGTCGAGGAGATCCACGCGGCTCTGGCCTCGGAGATCACGCTCCTCCTCCAGGACCCGGGTCGCCTGTACCTGGTCACGGACGGATCGAATCCGGTCGGCATGGGCATCCTCAAACCGGTCGGGCCCGGCGAGGGCGAGATCAAGCGCATGTACGTTCGTCCGGAGTGGAGGGGAAGGGCGATCGGTCGCATGGTGTTCGAACGACTTCTCGAAGATGCGCGCACCCTTGGCTATCGTAGTCTTCGTCTCGAGACGTTCGGTTTCATGAGCGCTGCAGTCGCCATGTACGAGGCCCACGGGTTCACCTACACCGACCCGTTCGCCGGACACGAAGGCGCCGAACATGGAGTGGCTCGAGTGCAGTTGTTCATGTCCCTTGATCTCGACTGACTTCTCGCATCCGTGCGTTCGACGCCCCGACCCCAGCGCTTTCGGCTGCACGCTCATTCGCCCGCGCTCGCACTGGGTCGCACCGACTTCGCCGCTCCACGCGAAGGATGCCGATTCATCCGCTCCGAGGTTGCGGAGCCCGACTCGATCGGAGTTCCCCGGCCTCACCCAGATTGTCGTCGCTATCGACAGTTCGCAGTGGGGTCCACCTTGTGCACTCGCCCCTCCGACACCGACCCACGAAACCGGGCCTGACCGATCGGGAAGGATCGGTCGGAGAGACTCGGATGGCGTCACGGTTCGCCACGACTGCCGTCGACGAGGGACTCGTTGCGGGGCACGAGTTCGAACTCGACAGGCTGTGAACCGGAGTCGTCTGGGCGCGATCGCGTGCGCCCGGAGCGGAATGCGTGAGTGTGGCGCTCGGACGCTGGCCTCATGGTCGGACCATCGCCGACGAGCGGCGGCGATGGCGAACGATCCGCAGTGGGCGACCCGCACCTCGGGCTGCTGATCACCGACGATGACGCCGTCAGCGCAACGAGGCCCGAAGTCGTGAGCCTCCCGTCGACCACGAGCATTGCAGTGTCGGGCCAAGAGTCGAGCGGATGTTCCTCATGCCGGACGGACCTTCTCGTCGTCGCTCACCTCGGAGTGAGATTGATCGTCCAGTCACAACCAGGACCTGTGACGACCTTGACGAAGTAGTTGCCCTTCCCGACGCCGTCGAGGTTCTCCTCCCCGTTCATCGGGCCCATCCCACTCGCAAGTGCCTTCGACGCCGACGGATCGCCCGACGTCGACTCGAGCGTTGCGCTGTAGGAGCAGTTCGAGGTGAAGGAGTAGGAGAGAGAGAAGTTCCCTCCATCGAGGTCGATTGGATCGGTGATCGTCTGACCGATGGCCGACAACGGGAAAGGTTTCCTCACTGGGGCTTGGGTGGTCGTCGTCGTTGCATCGTCGACAGGCGAGGCAGCGGGCGCCACCGGCGGCCTCGCCGCACTCGACGTGCTCTTGCATCCGACGCCCATCACAGCGAGGACCCCGACGACCACAAGCGCAATTGCAGGATTCCGCTTGATGTGTCGAGGATACGTCGACTGTCGAGCCCACGAACCATTCCGCGATCCAGCGCGGAACTCCCCGAGTTCCTGTCGGCCGGCTCGAGGAGGTGGCGGTGACCCGTGCGGACACGCTCGTGCGTGAGCGTCCGGAGAGTCGGCCCCCGGGTCGGCGCGGGTCGGGGGTGGGACTCGCTGAGGTGAGCGGTTCGACACGACGAGTTGAACAACTCGGGACTCTGAACGACTCCGACGTCGGGATCGCGGCAGTTACCGAATCCGGTCTCGGTTCGGTCGGGTAGGTGTTCGCCACCGGGAGGTGCCGGGTCGATGTCACCCGGTGCTCGGCGTTCGCGAGCGCGGAGGCGAATGTCCCCGGCGTCCCGGCGTCCCGGCGTCCCGGCGTCCCGGCGTTCCGGCGCTCGGGGGATCGAGCAGGTCCGGAACGAGCAGGCGGAGAATGCCCATGCCGACGACTCGCCCGGCCTGACCGCCCCCACCGGCTCGGGGAGGGCCGCCGATCCCCCCGGGAGCAGCAGCGCAGCGGACTACCGCCGACCCGTGTCGGAGGGGCCGACGCTCGACTCTGGTGGCGCGTAGACGACGAGCGCGAGCCACTGAGGATTGCTCGCCCGAGCGTTACCTCTGCGGGAGTGGAACGACACGACGGTGTCGGACCGAGACGGCCCACCGGTCACTCGAGTGGTCGCTCCTCAGGGCAGAAGGACAGCGGTTCCGACCGCTCGGCGAGCACCCATCTCGCCAGACGAAGACTCCGGTCAACACCACCACCCAGGCGAACGACAGCCACTCCACCAACTTCGCGAGCGTCTGCCCGGCCGACATCCCGGCTCCCTGCCGATGGCGTGCAGTCTCCTGAGCGAGGTCGCCGGTCCCGAGATCGCGGTGATCGACTTTCACAAGTTCATCGATCGTTCGGCGGTGACACTGACCGGGCCGGCGACTCTCGGGATCGATGTCGCGACGACATCGATCCCGAACGTCGGGGTCCGTCGTCAGCGGACGAAATGCGTGACGATCACCAACGCGCAGCCGGCGAGCACGATGGACCCGGCAATGACGAAGTTCCGACGGTCGATACGACGGAGGGTGGCCACGTCGGTCCCGGTCGATCGCTTCCAGGTGGTGTAGGTGGTGTCGGCCAGGCCGATCGCCACGAACAGAAATGCCATGAGGTAGAACGAATCGATGAGTCCGAGGTAGTCCAACAGAGGGATCTCGCCATCGGTGGTCCACTTCAGGGCGATCAGGGTGAGCAACGAACTGATGCCGAGTCCGAAACGGGCGTCGACGTGTTCCGGGCCGATCAGGAAGACGAGTGCTGCGCACAGGACGACGAGCAGGAGCGGGACGAAGATCTTGAGTGCGTAGGGCAACCATGGTCGGGTGAGCGCGATCGAGAGTTCGATCCGGGAGGACGTCGCGGTTCCCCGGCCGGTCTCGCCGAGGTCGGAGTAGTACCAGTCGGTGACCGTCACCTTCGGCTGTCCGACGAGATAACCGGGCACCGTCAGATCGGGGGCGTTCACGGCCGCAGGATCATCGGGGACGAAGACGAGTTCGTCGACGCTGGCATCGACGTCCTCCATGACGATCCCGAGATCGAGGGTGTCGAACGGGTAGTCCTCGAGCGGCATGTTCCGCTTGAACATGGACTGGACGTGTTCCCTCATGTAGTAGGACCCGTCAGCGAGACGAACGGGGCCTTCGGTGGCCGGGGTGCGGACCGTTGCCCACTGCTCGGCGCCGTTCATGAACTCGAAGGTCTTCGACGGATCGATGGTCGGGTCGTTCCACCTGAACCACACGAAGAAGTCGATCCAGTACCGGTGTCGTTCCAGATCGATGTCGAGGATGTCGTTGACGTAGAAGCCGACGTGGACGATCTTCGGGCCCTCGGACGGGCTGGTGGACGACGTGGTGCGCATGGACGGGTCGGGGACCGCGTCCGCCGATCCGGCAGAGGCGTCGATCGGCCGGAGGACGGGAACGGACTCTCCCGAGGCCGGGACGTCACCGGCGTCGGCGCCGAGGCTCGCCCGGGGGGCGGATGCGCCGAGGAGAAGGAGCAGGATGACGACGCCGAGGCCGGCCATCACCAGACGGGTCATCGAGCGGACAGTCGATCCAGCGAGCACCGGCGGATGCTAGGACAATGTCCTTCGGTCGGGGTCGGACCCCGCCGTCGGGAGGGGACATGTCGATGACGCCGAGGCTCACATGACCTCCTCGCCGACGGGGAGTCGCGTCCCGGGCCTCTCCCCGGCCCGGCCGAACGTCGTCGCCGGTGGAGCGGGGATGGTGCTGCTGACACTGGCCAGCGCCCAGTTCCTCATGACCCTGGACACCTCGGTGATGAACGTCGCCATCGCCACCGTCGCCAACGACGTGGGGAGTTCGGTCACCGGGATCCAACTCGCCATCACCATGTACACCCTCGTGATGGCGGCGTTGATGATCGCCGGCGGGAAGATCGGCCAGATCATCGGCCGGCGACGGGCCTTCGCCATCGGGTGCGTCGTCTACGGCTCGGGATCGTTCGTGACCGGGATCGCGCAGAGCCTGCCCGTACTCATCTTCGGGTGGTCGCTGCTCGAGGGTATGGGTGCGGCGCTGATCCTCCCGTCCATCGTCGCCCTCGTCGCCTCGAACTTCGACAAGGACGCTCGTCCGCGCGCCTACGGGCTGATGGCGGCGGCGGGCGCGGGCGCCGTTGCGATCGGACCGCTCGTCGGCGGGCTGTGCACCACCTATCTCACGTGGCGGGTGGTGTTCTTCGCCGAGGTCGTGCTGGTCGCGGTCATCCTCCTGCTGACGAGACGGATGTCGGCATCCCCATCCGATCGGACCGTGCGCCTCGACGTCGTGGGCACGGTGCTCTCCGCCGTCGGCCTCGGGCTCGTGGTCTACGCCATCCTCCAGTCCGGCTCATGGGGCTTCGTTCGTCCGCGCCCGGGCGAACCGAGTTGGTTCGGTCTGTCACCAGTGGTGTGGATCGTGCTCGCCGGTGGCGCGGTGCTGCTCGGCTTCCTCGAGTGGCAGCGTCGGCGTCTGCGACGTGGTCGCTCCCCGCTCCTCGACCCGGCGCTGCTCTCGATCCAGCCCGTGCGCGGCGGCCTCACCGCACTGTTCTTCCAGTTCCTGTTGCAGGCCGGACTGTTCTTCACGGTGCCGCTGTTCCTGTCGGTCGCGCTCGGACTCAGTGCGGTGGAGACCGGAGTGCGCATCATGCCGCTGTCGGCCGCCCTGCTCGTCGCTGCGGTCGGTGTGCCCCGGATCTGGCCCCACGTCTCCCCGCGGCGGATGACGCGTGTCGGGCTGCTCCTCCTGTTCGGCGGCATCGTCGTGTTCATGCTCGCCCTCGAGGAGGGTGCTGGCCCCGGGATCATCACGTGGCCGATGATCCTCGCCGGGCTCGGGATCGGTGCACTGGCGTCACAGTTGGGGAGTGTCACGGTGTCGTCGGCGCCCGACGAGCAGAGCGGCGAGGTCGGTGCGCTGCAGAACACGGTGACCAACCTCGGCGCGTCCATCGGCACGGCCCTCGCCGGCGCGGTGCTCATCGCCGCACTCTCGGCATCGTTCCTCACGGGGATCTCCGAGAACCCTGCGGTTCCCGATCGGGTGGCGACGGCCGCCGAGGTCGAACTCTCCAGTGGCGTCCCCTTCATCTCCGACGCCGAACTCTCGATCGCTCTCGACGATGCCGGTGTTCCCGCCGAGCTGGCCGCAGCAGTGGTCGAGGAGAACACCCGGGCGCGCATCGACGGTCTGCGCGAGGCGCTCGCCGTCCTCGCCGGTATCGCCCTCCTCGGACTGTTCCTCGCCCGAAGCATCCCGACCGAGCAGCCCGGCGCGGCCGCGTAGGCCGGCACCGGCGCAGAGCCGTCCGGTTCACCGGGGTCCTCACATCGGTCGGGATCGCCGTCACCGACGCCGAGTCCGCGGCTCGCCGGGCCCTCACGGCGGAGGTGCGGCCCGTCGTCCGAGTACGAGTAACTTCGGCAAATCCGCTCGAGGTCGCTGGGAGTCTGCACATGGGAAGCACACACGGACGTTCGTACCGGATCGTTGTCGGCGCGATGATCTGCTCAGCCATCCTGATCGTGGCCGCTTCGTGCTCCTCCTCGTCCGGGGACCGACTCTCGGCGCAGCAGCGAGCGGCGATCGGCGAGGTGGCGGCGGCGTTCGACGCGGCCGAGGCGACGACGGCCAGCGCCTTCGATGCCGTCGTCGTCGTCCCGAAACTCGAACGCTGGCAGGAGACCGAGGATCGACATCAGACCGCACTGCGTGCGTTGCGCGACGGATTGCCCGCCGGCGAGTGCCGCACCGCGATCGAGAGGCTGCTGGTGGTGGAGGACGGCCAGAACGTCATCCGGCGTCGTCTCATCGAGGATTACCGCCAGGAGAAGTTCGGGATCGTGGCCAAGGACGCCACCGACTACGGCGCCAGTGTGATCAACGGCGCCTACCAGGCCGAGGACGCAGTGGCCGAGGCCTGCGGACGCTCCAGCGTCACTGCCGACAAGGTCTCGGCGCGGGCGGCCGCCCTCACACCGGCGCAGAACATGCTCTTCGACGCTGTACTCGCCGCCTATGCGGAGACCAGGGTGGCGTTCGACGCCGCCTTCTCGGTCTCCCGATTCGTCACCGACCTCGAGGCCCTGCAGGCCGCCGATGCCTCGGTGCGCGCAGTGCTGCAGGCGCAGATGGAGACCCTCGGCGAGGGAGACTGTCGGAGTTCCCTGTCGGAGATCCTCGACATCGAGAAGCAGCAGGAGGACCTGAGGGTGGTCATGATCGCCGCTGGGAAGGCCGGTGACACGGTCAAGATGCTCACCACCCTCGACCAGTACACCGCCATCAATTCGACCTCGGCGCCGTTCGTGGAGTTGCGTCGCACGGCGTTCGTGAACTGTGGCGGAAAGGCCTGACGGATCGTCGGATCGGTGTGACCGTCGCTCAGTCGAGCAGGCGGCGGAATTCGTCGGCCACGACGGCCTGGGCCTCGCGTTGGATGGTGGTGTGCCAGTCGCGCCACGGGTACACCGCGTCCCATCGGGCCAGCCGCGTCATCGACACGGTGGCCGAGATCAACTCCTCGGTCTCGCCGGCGGAGGCGAAGATCGAGTTGAACCGCGGGAACGCCGGTCCGGCGATGGTGGAGTTGCCCCCGAACACCGACTCGCGGGCCGAGTCGAGATCGCTGGCGCCGTAACTGTCCAGCCGACCCGGTCCGCCCACGAGATTGGCCGACGCGGTGTAACAGACGTTCTCCGAGCCACGCACCACGGTCGTCCACTGGAAGAACTCCCGTTTCCCCGGGCCGGCGAACGACGCGGTGGGATTGAGGATGACCCGCGCTCCTTTGAGGGCCATGATGCGACTCAGTTCGGGATGCAACCAGAAGTCGAAGCAGATGAGGATGCCGATCGGACCCCATGGTGTGTCCCACACCGGCAACGCATTCCCGGGTCGGTAGAGCAACCCTTCGGTGACCCACGGCGGTTGGCCGAGGAAGAGTTTGCGATACGTGCCCTGCACGCCCTCCGGGGAGACGTACGCCGCCGAGTTGTAGAGCACGTCGGGATCGTCGGCGTCGCGCTCGCCGAGCCCGAACACGACGTGGATGTCGAGTTCACGACACAGCGCGGCGATGCGTTCGGTCGAGGGTCCGGGCACCGTCTCGGCCAGCGCAGCCCAGTCCTGATCGGCGGGTCCGTAGTCGAGCACCTTCTCGGGGAACAGCAGCAACTCGATGCCCTGTGCCGCGGCCTCCCGGATGGTGGCCTCCATCTTGTCCAGCGTGGCGGCCTTGTCGCCCCACACTGGAGCGAAGTTGGCGCAGCCGATTGTGAGCAGGTCGCGCAGGGCGTCGTCGCTCATGGCTGCTCCTCACCGCCTTCCCGTTCAGCCCTCGTAGGCCGGTGAGCCGTCGATGTAAGTGGCGTGGAAGGAGATGTCCGGCCACGACTGCGGGTCACTCGACCATGGATCATCGGAGGCGACGGCGAAGTCGGCCCGCTTGCCCACCGACAACGAGCCCCGGTCATCGGCGTGGATCTGCCATGCGGCATGCGTGGTGATGGCGGCCAGGGCCTGTTCGGGGGTGGCGCACTCGGCGGGGTTGAGGATGGATCCGTCGGCCTCGAGATTGCGCAGCACGGCGGTGCGGGCGCTGAGCATCGGGTCGATGTCGGTCACGTTGTAATCGGAGTGCAGCGACGGTCGCAGCCCGGCGGCGTAAGCCGATGCGACACGGTCGAGTCGGTTGGCGCGCTCCGGGCCGAGGATGGTGTCGCGGAACGCCGCGCCCCAGTAGTACACGTGGTTCATCAGGAAGCTCGGTGAGATCCCGGCGATGGCCATGCGACGCAACTGGTCATCGGTGGTGAACGACGCGTGCTCGAACCGATGGCGCAGATCGGTGGCGCCGCGACCGGGCAGCAGTTCCTCGAGGGCGGTCAACGCGAACTCGACAGCCGCGTCGCCGTTGGTGTGCACCATCAACTGCCAGCCGGCGTCGAGACCCACCCCGAGCACCTCGCGCAGTCCTTCCGGGGTCCAGTCGGCCTTCCCGCCCGACTCCTCGCCGAGGTAGGGCTGCAGGAAGTACCCCGATCGTCCCTGGTTCGAGCCGTCGGTCACGACCTTCCACGCGTCGGCGCGCACCATCTCGTCGCCGCTGAAGGGCGTCACCCCGGCTGCAGCCCAATCGGCTGCGACCTCCTTCGGTGACTTGCCCGACACCACCGAGAACTGCGCGGTCGACACGCGGACCGGCAGTCGCCGGAGGCCGTTCAACTGGTGCAGCAGTGTGTACTCGCCCATGCCGGCGATCGACCCGGTGGCCGCCTCCCGAACCGAGGTGACGCCGCGGCGCGCCGCGGCCATCAGGATCTCGTTCACGCCGGCGGCGATGTCCTGAGGGGTGGGCTTGGGCAGCGCGGCGATCATCATCAACATCGCCGGCGGTTCCCCGATCGAGCCGTCGAGCTTGCCGTCGACCCGGCCGAACTTGCCGCCGGGCGGGTCTGGAGTGGTGTCGGTGACGTTGGCGGCGGCGAAGGCAGCCGAGTTGGCGTAGAAGAAATGACCCGATGCGTTCATGATCAGCACCGGGTTGTCGGGTGAGGCCTGATCGAGAAGGGCGCGGGTCACGATCGGCTCGCCCGGGTAGAGACTGGGGTCGAAGGCCTTGCCCATGACCCATTGACCCTTCGGGGTCTGCGCCGCCGTGGCCCGCACGGTCGCCAGCACGTCGTCGAACTTCGGACACTTGTGATGTGAAAGGTCGGTCCACGTCAGGTTCAGCAACGAGGTCCAGATGTGCATGTGCGGGTCGACGAGGCCCGGCAGGATGATGCCGTCGGGCGCGAGGGTGGTCGTCGACGGGCCGACGAGTCCGTCCATCTCGGCCCTCGTCCCGATCCCGATGATCGCCCCGCCCGACACCGCCATGGCCTCGGCCGACGGCATGGATGGGTCGTTGGTGACGATGCGACCGACCACCAGGAGCTCGGCGCGATCCCCGGTGGGCGACTTCCGGGCATGGTGAGCCGGGTCCACCGTCGCAGGAGCGGAAGCCAGCCCGTCGCCGAGGTGGCTCTTGGCCACTGGGCTGGTCGAGCAACACGATGACGCCATGGCGGATCCCTTCTGTGTGAGAACGTCACGGTACCCCGCGTGCGCATCGGAACGGGAGCGCAGGCCAAGATGGCGTCATGACCCTCGCCCACCTCTCGGCGATGTTCCCCTCTGTGGACTTCGTCGACGCTCATCGGCGGCTCGCCGTGGATGTCGACCGCCGACGGGCGGCCGGCGTCGGTACCGCCGGGCTCCGTCCGCTGGCCCTCGCCTCGGGTGATGCGGCGGTCACGATCCGACCGGGGACGGTGGTGGAGATCGTCGAGGGGATCGACGAGGACGCCACCTGCGTGGTGGTGTTCAACGGTGCGTCGGCGTTCTCCGACTTCCACAACGAACTGCGATCGGTGCCCGGTGTGCAGCTCTCGGGAGGGATCACCTACGACAGGGGCGGCTACGCCGAGTTCGACGAGTGGGAGCCGGCACTGCGAGCCCTCTATCAGGGAAGGCCCGTCTACGACCCGGCCGTCCACGACGGGACGCTCGCGGGGCGTCCGTTCGTGCACGGTGTCGATCCGGTCGATGTCGTGGGCGCCCACGTGCGTCGGTTCGGCTTCGCCGTGGTGCGCGGGGTGTTCGACGTCGACGAGATCGCTGAGCTCGATGCCGCTGTCGCCCGGCTCGAACAGGGGTCGACGCCGGACACACCGGGAACGTGGTGGACGACGGACGCCAACGGCACCGCGCGACCCTGTCAGATCCACTACACGACGCAACGGGCGCCGGAGATGGCGTGGATCGAGTCCGACGAGCGCGTGACCGCGCTGGTCACGGCGTCGATTCCCGGCCTCGTTCCCCACCCCGACCGGGGGAACGGGGTGTTCGCAGTGCTGAAGCACCCCGGTGCGCGCGGGGGGATGACCGATCTCCCATGGCACATCGATTGCGGGTTGGGTGGCCACACCCTGCTGTGTCCCGGGCTCCACGTCGGAGTCCAACTCACAGCGTCGAATCCGGCCCTCGGAGCCTTCGCCGTGCTGGCCGGCTCACACGAGTCCTCGGTGCGACGCGCCCGGGTCGACGAGTCGACGTGGCCGGTCGTGGTGGCTGACACCCGGCCGGGGGACGTGACGATCCACGTTCCCCATGTCTTCCATGCGGCCCCGCCGCCCACGGGGGACGGACCCGGCCGCCGCACCCTGTACCTCGGATACGGACGACAGGAGGCCTATGAAGCCATCGGCCCGGGCCGATCGTTCGACGATCTGCTGTCGGACACCGCCGACGACGGCTTCGTCTCGTTCGACGACGGCGCCGCACGTTCCTGATGCCTCGACGAGCACGGCGACGATCGTGTCCGGTCGAGAAGGTCTCAGCCGGCCCGGACACGCTCTAGTTCGGCCACGAGCCGGGCCCGCCACGCCCCGACGTCGGCATCCTCCACCCCTTCGAGGGATCGCAGTCGATTCTCGAGGGCGGTGATCCGTTGGGTGTCGGCGACACGAGCGGCCGCGGCCCAGTCATCGGCCGCCTGCACGGCGACCGTCGTCTGCTTGGCGTCCTGGATGCGCTCGGCGAGTCCGGCAGCCACATCGGCGGCGGCATCGGCCGTGGCCCAGTCGCTGGCCAGTTGCGGAGCGACATCGAATCGGCTCGCCCTCGGTGCGGGTGCCGGGCGAGCGACCGACTCGGCGACGATCGGCGGGGTTGGAACGGTCCCGAGATCGGAAGGCACGATGGAGCCCGTCGCCGTCGGAGGGGCCGGGGTGATCGGTGCCGGCGTCGTCGTGGGTTCCGATGTCACCGCCGACTCCGTCGGGCGTTCTGCGGCCGGCGCCACGAATGCCACCGTTGCGGCGGTGG
>VERC01000052.1 GCA_018882825.1 Acidimicrobiia bacterium
GCCTCGGACCGATCGACGCGGACGAGATCATCGTGGCCGTCCCCGCCCGGCCCGCCGCCCGCCTCCTGGCCCCGATCGTCGACGACGTGGCGACGTCGCTGGCCGACCTCGAGTACGCGTCGGTGGCCATGGTGACCGTCGCCGTGCGACGCACCGATGTCACCGTCCCCCTCGACGCCAGCGGGTTCCTGGTCGCCGCCACCGATCCGCTGCCCACGCTCACCGCCTGTTCATGGGCATCGTCGAAGTGGGCGCACCTCGCAGATCCCGAGATCGCCGTGCTGCGCGTGTCGGCCGGCAGGTACGGCGACACCCACGCGCTCGATCTCGACGACGACGAACTGGTGCGCGCCATCGGCGTGGACCTCGGCACCACCATGGGACTGTCGTCGGACCCGGTGGCCAGTCGGGTCACCCGGTGGATCGACGGACTGCCGCAGTTCCGTCCGGGGCACCCCTCACGGGTCGCCGGTTGGCGCGCCGCCCTGGCCGACGCCGCTCCCGGCCTCCATCTGGCCGGCGCCGCCTGTGACGGACTGGGGCTCCCGGCGTGTGTGCGTCAGGGCCGGGTGGCCGCCGCCGCCGTGGCCTGAGTCGGCCGGGTCGGGGTCGACAGGGCGTCGCGCACGGCATCGGCCACGATCGTGCCCTCGAAGACTCGCGGGTTCGTGCCCGCCCACAGCGCCACCGGGTTGTCGAAGGTGAAGGCCCGGAACCCGTCGAGGTCGAGGTGTCCGTGCTCCACCAGTTCCCACGCCTCACCGAGCACACCGGTGAAGTCGGGGACGTCCCAGTGTCCGATGTCGCTGGCGAAGATGGCCGGCAGACGGGCCCCGAGCGGATTGAGCGAGGTGTTGAACGCCACCGCCGCCATCGGATCGTCGGCCTCACAACCGAAGAAGTACTGCTCGGTGAAGATCCGTCGGATGTCGCTGGCCGACGCCACCGATGACTCGGCGAACTCGTCGACCACGTCATCGCCGACGATCGGTTCGCTCAACATGGCGAGGCCGGTGCCCAGTCGATCGAGCCGCTCGCGCATCCGTCCCTCGGCGTAGTCGCCGAACAGCGACGACAGCACCTCCCGATCCAACGCGGCCGGGTCGTACTGACCGATGGCGCCGATGTTGCGCTTCTCCCAGTGACCGATGATGTCGCTGTAGAGATTGCAGGCCCACGCCGTTCCCCCCTCGAGGAAGGCGAAGCGCAACTGCGGGTAGCGCATGGGCACGCCCCCGAAGAACAGTGACCGTGCCGTCAGTTCACCGGCGGCGGCGAAGTTGCCGATGTGGTTGAACACGTAGTTGGTCGGTGAGGTCCGCGATCCCCACCCCATGCCGCTGGAGTGGAACGTCGGCGAGACCCCGAGCTCGACACAGGCCTCCCACAGCGGCGTGTAGTCGAGAGGCGAACCGTGTCCGAGTCCGTCCATCCACGTGGCCCCGGAGCCGTCGGCGCGGGGGCGGGGCACGACACCTCCGAGCATGGTCGCCCGCAGTCCGAGGTCGGTGGCGAACCGGAGTTCCTCGACCGCCTCCTCGGGCGTGAACGTGGGGATGCACGCCACCGGCAGCATGCGGTCGGCGTAGGGGGCGTAGGTCTCGGCCAGATAGATGTTGAACGCCCTGGACATCGCCCGCCGCAGTTCCTCGTCGGGGACGTGGATGGCCGTGAGTCCGTAGGTCGGGTAGAGGAAGGCGACGTCGATGCCCATCTGATCGAGCCGCTCGTACATCAGGCGCGGGAGCATGGCCGTGGCCCGATCCAGGGTGTTGCGGGTGGGCACCCCCCACCACGGTGAGCGGGTCATCCCCCGGGTGCGACGATCGGTGGCGGTCACCGACTGGGTGGTACGGCCGCTGTCGACGAGGCGGTCGAAGGTCGAGGCCACCGACTCGCCGGCCACCTCGACGAGGATGTCCCGCACCAGCGGGAGGTACTCGATGATGTGGCCGTCGTTGTCGATCACCGGGTGGTCGAGTCGGGCGCGGATGGCGGCGACCTCGTCGTCGGGCCGATGGGTGACGGTCATGGCTCCCCCTCTGGCGCCGCGCCGTGCGGCTCCCGCCGACAGTACACAGGGCGACCGACCCACCGAACCGGTGAAGAACCGCAGGTCAGGCCTGTGGATGACGAAACCGTTGCGATGATGTTGCGGAGCCGGCAGAGAACCGCAACACTTTCGCAACAATGTTCGAGTCAAGCCCCCTCCCCCACATGGACGAGCGCCCGGTCCACGGTCGTCATCGAGTCCGGTCATGGCACGTCGCCGTGGCCATCGTCGTGGTGATGCTGACCGTGGTGGTCGGACTGGTCGCCGCCCCCTCGAACGCGTCACCCACGCTCGATGCGTCCTCCTCGAGCGGCGTCACCGCCGAACCGGTGGCACCGCGCACCCCCGACATGGGGCCCGAGAGTGGCCCGCAGTTGACCGTCGAGGCATGGAACCGAGCCATCGGCACCGCTGCAGTGCTGGTGGGCGAGACGAAGCTCGGCGCTCCCTACGTGTACTCGGCCGGAGGCCCCAACGCCTTCGACTGCTCGGGCTTCGTCCGCTGGGTGTGGCTGCAACTGGGCGTGACGCTCCCCCACAACTCGGTGGCCATGTGGAACGTGATCGATCGGATCCCCGTGTCGGAACTGCGCCCCGGGGACCTCGTGTTCGACTCCCTCGGAGGTCCGCCCGAGCACGTCTCCATCTACGCCGGTGACGGGATGATGATCCACGCCCCCAACAGCGGCGGTCGGGTCCGCTTCGATCCCGTCGGCTGGTGGACGGGCGCCCGGGTGTCCGCCGGACGCGTCGCCCTCTGACCCGACGTCTCGCCGGGCGAGTCGTCGCCGGCCTGACAGAGTGGGTCCGTGGGTCGACTGCGAACACTGGTGCGGGAGGGTTCGGCGCGGACGCTGGTGCTGCTGCCCGGCTACGCCGATCGGGCCGAGTCGTTCCTGGCCCGCGCCGACCGGTTCGATCCCGAGTGTCGGTGGCGGGTCGTGGTGCTCGAGGGTCGACTGCACAACGAACGCGGCCCCTATTGGTACGACGTCGACGACGAGGGCCCGGTCGCCGCTGAGCTCGACGCCGCCGTGGCGGCCGTGCGGGACGAACTCGACGCCCTGAGGACGGACGGGTCGCCCGGCGAACCGGTGCTGGCCGGCTTCTCCCAGGGCGGCGCCCTGGCCCTGGCCACCCTGCTCGACCCCACCACCTCGACGCCCCCGGCGGCCGTGGGCGTGCTGGCCGGCTACCTGCCCACGCGACCCGAGGGGGCCATCGATCTCGACCGGGCGGCGGGTCTGCCGATGCTGCTCGCCCACGGGGATGACGACGCCCTGGTCGAGCCGCTGCGCGGTCGGTCGGCGGCCAAGGCCCTGCAACGCGCCGGCGCCTCGGTGTCGTGGATCCCGACCGAGGGCGGTCATCGCTTCGACGGACCACTGCTCGATGCGTTCGGCACCTGGCTCGCCGCTCTGGACCGGGGCGAGACGCCGCGGGCCCCGATCTGACGAGTCCGACGGCACCGACTACGAAGAGGGGATGAGCGACGTCGCCCCGTCACCGCCGACCAGATCGACGATCGCCCGCTACGCACCGTTGCTGCTGGTGGCCTCCTGCATCGCCGTGCTGGTGGCGATGGCGTTCATCAGCCCGTTCAGGAGTCCCCCACCCTCGGTGACCGTCGCCGACGCGCTGATCGGGTCCGACAACGACCCCACCGGCGCCTACATGGTGATCTCCAACCCGGGCGGGCCCGACACGCTCCTGTCGGCCTCCAGCCCGGCGGCGTCCTCGGTGGTGCTGCAGGAGGCCGGCAGTTCGTCGGCCCCGACCACGGTGGCCCGGATCGACGTGCCCGGCTTCGCCGATCTCCGGCTGCAGCCGGGTGGCGACCAGCTCCTGTTGCGCGGTCTCGTCGCGCCGCTGGCGGTGGGCCAGCGGGTGCCGGTGACGCTCGAGTTCGAGCGCAGCGGCACGATCACCGTCGAGGCCGAGGTGGCCACCTACACCACCATCGCCGATCGACTGCTGCCGCCCCGACTGAAGCTGCCCGGCGAGCAGTAGCCCGGGTTGCCGATCGGCCCGGGCGGGGTGATACTGGGAATGGTTCCCATTTCCAGTCGATCCGACCGGAGGATCGTTGCCCCGTCGCCCCGCACTCGCACTGCTCGGAGTGGTCGCTGCCGCGCTGACCTTCGTGGCCTGCGGCGGTTCGCCCTCGGCCGACTCGGGGGGCGAGACCCTGGCCGTGGTGACCAAGCCGTTGGTGATCGCCACCACCCCGATCGTGGGCGATCTGGTGTCCCGGGTGGCCGGTGACCGCGTGGCGGTGGAGACCCTCATGCCCCCGGGCGCCGACCCCCACGACTTCGAACCGAGTGCCGCCCAGGCCGCTCGATTGCGCCGGGCCGCGCTGATCGTGGAGAACGGTCTGGGTCTCGAACAACGACTGCAACCGGCCATCGACGCCGCCGAGCGAGAGGGCGTGCCCGTGCTGTCGTTGGGTGAGTTGCTCGATCCCCTCCCGTTGGACGAGAGCGGCGACGCCCATGGGCACGGCGCCGATGACGACCACGCCCACTCGGGCGAAACGGCGGTGACCGACGCCGCCCTCGACCCCCACGTCTGGCTCGACCCCGAGCGGATGGCCCGCGCCGCCATGATCGTCGCCGCCGAACTGGCCCGGGTGACGAACGCCGACGACGCGACCGCCGCGACCCTGCGCAACGACGCGCAGCAGTACGCCGCCGCTGCCCTCGCCGCCGCCACCACCGCGGAGCAGTTGCTCGCCGCCATCCCCGAACCGCGACGGATCCTGGTGACCAATCACGACGCGCTTGGGTACTTCGCCAACCGCTTCGGGTTGACGGTGAAGGGCGTGATCGTGCCCGGAGGCTCGACGCAGGCCGAACCGAGTGCGGCCGAGGTGGCCGACCTCGTGAAGGTGCTGCGCGCCACGCGCGTGCCGGCGATCTTCACCGAATCGACCACCTCGTCTCGTCTGCCCGACACCATCGCCCGGGACGCAGGCGGCAACGTCCGCGTCGTGGTCGTCACCACCGACACGCTGGGTCGTACCGGCGCCGCCGATTCCACCTACGCCGGACTCATCACCGAACTGGCCCGACGGATCGCCGACGGGCTCCGATCCACCTAGCCTCCGACCGGTGCACTGGCTGCTCGAGCCCTTCCAGTACGACTTCATCCTGCGGGCACTGTTCGCCGGGGCGCTGGCCGCGATCACGTGTTCCCTGGTCGGCACCTGGGTCGTGATCCGCGGGATGTCGTTCATGGGCGATGCGCTGGCCCACGGCGTGCTGCCCGGGATCGCCGTGGCCTTCATCATCGGGATCGACGTCGCCATCGGTGCGTTCGTCTCCGCCATCGTCATGGTGCTCGGCATCAACCTCGTGAATCGTGCGTCACGACTGTCGACCGACACCGGGATCGGTCTGCTCTTCGTCGGGATGCTGGCCCTCGGTGTGGCCATCATCTCGAGGACGAAGTCGTTCACCGGCGATCTCACCTCGTTCCTGTTCGGCTCGGTACTGGGGATCACCACCGCCGATCTGTGGGTGCAACTGGTGGCGGCGGTGGTGACGTTGCTGGCCGTCGTCGTGTTCCACCGGATGTTCCTGGCGTTGTCGTTCAATGCGCAGAAGGCGGCCGCTCTCGGTCTGCGTCCCCGACTGGCCCATCTGGTGATGCTGGTGTTGGTGGCCATCGCCGTGGTGGCGTCGTTCCGGGCCGTCGGCACGCTGTTGGTGTTCGGTCTGCTGGTGGCCCCGCCGGCCACCGCGGCGCTCGTCGTCCGCCGGGTCCCGGCGATGATGGCGCTGTCGTGCGCCATCGGTGTGGCCTCGGTGGCACTCGGTCTGGTGTTCACGTACCACTTCGACACCGCCGCCGGCGCCACGATGGCCGGCACCACGGTGGCCGTGTTCTTCGTCGTGCTGGCGGCGCGCGAACTGCTCACCCGACTCCGACGTCGGCCAGTCGCGGTCGCCTGACATGGACCCGCGCGCCCTGCGGGCCGCGCTGCGGTCGGTGCTCGCCGGTCTGCTCATCGCCGCCTCGATCCCCCCGGGGGGGTGGTGGCCGCTGGCCATCGTCGGCATCGCCATGTGGGATCGACTCCTCGCCCACGTCACCGCCCGCCGGAGATTCCTGCGATCGACGATCATGGCCGTCACCTGGTTCGCCGCCACGATGCTGTGGATGGTGGACCTCACGGCGCCGGGCTACCCCATCGCCGTGATCGTCTTCGGCTGCTACGTCGGTGTGGCCGGAATGGCCGTGCCCGCTCGCGCCGATCGGTCGTGGATCCGGTGGCTGGCCCTGCCCGCCGCCTTCACCCTGGCCGAGGCGGCGCGCTCCACCGTCCCGTTCGGGGGCGTGCCTCTGGCCACGGTGTCGATGGGTCAGGCCGCGGCACCCTTGGGACAGGTCGCCCGGGTGCTGTGCGCCATCGGCGTGACCTTCACCGTCGCCGTGTGCGGCGTGGCGCTGTCGGCCCTGTGGGAACGACGCCACGCCCTGGGTGCCGCCGTGCTGGCCGGCGTGGTCGTGGTGTGGTCGCTCGCGCTCGTCGCGCCGCGCGGACACGACGTCCGCACCATCGAGGCGGCCGTGGTGCAGGGTGGTGGGCCCCAGGGCACGCGGGCCGACGACACCGACGAACGCGAGGTCTTCGAACGACACGTCGAGGCCACCGCACTGGTGCGACTCCCCGTCGACCTCGTCGTATGGCCCGAGAACGTCGTGGCCGTCGAGGGTCCGATCGCCACCAACCGCGAAGGGCGCGAGTTGTCGGCACTGGCGACGTCGATGGACACGACACTGGTGGCCGGCGTGACCGAGGGCGTCGACAGCACGCGGTTCACCAACCTCTCGATCGTGTACCTGCCCGACGGCAGCACCGGTGATCGCTACGAGAAGGTGCGACGTGTGCCGTTCGGCGAGTACGTGCCACTGCGCGGACTGCTCGAGGCCGTGGTGGGCTCGGACTCCGACCTCTCACCGCGTGACGCCATCGCCGGCACGCAGCCCGCCATCCTGCGCACTCCGGCCGGAGATCTGGCCGTGGCCATCTCGTGGGAGATCTTCTTCACCAACCGCGCTCGTGACGGTGTACTGCACGGTGGACAGATCCTGCTCAACCCGACCAACGGATCGTCGTACTGGTTGACCCAGGTGCAGACCCAACAGGTGGCCTCGAGTCGACTGCGCGCCATCGAGACCGGTCGCTGGGTGCTGCAGGCCGCGCCCACCGGCTTCTCGGCCATCGTCGACGATCACGGACGCGTGCACCAACGAACATCCATCTCCGAACAGGCGGTGCTGCAACAGCCGGTGCCGTTGCGCGACGGGGACACCATCGCCACGGTCATCGGCCCCCTTCCGGTGGTGTGGGGCAGCGTGATGCTCGTCGCCGTGGCCTGGTGGGTGGCCTCCGACGGTTTCCGCGCCGCGCGCCGTCGCCTCGGCCGGAGCGCCGGCGAGACGAACTGAGCCTCACACCTCCAGCAGCAACGTCACCGGTCCGTCGTTGATCGAGGCCACCTGCATCTCGGCGCCGAACACGCCGGTGGCCACCTCCAGTCCCCGCGATCGGAGCTCGTCGACGACGATGTCGATGAGGGGCGCTGCGTGCTCGCCCGGTGCGGCGGCCGACCAACCCGGTCGACGACCGCCGGTGGTCTCGCCGTAGAGCGTGAACTGACTCACCACCAGCACACCGTGGCCGGTGCCCATCTCGTCGACCGAGCGGTCCATCCGACCGTCCTCGCCGGGGAAGACGCGTAGACGGGCCACCCGGGTCGCCAGCCTTCGGGCGAGGGCGGCATCGTCGGTGTGGGTCACGCCCACCAGCACGCACAGGCCCGGTCCGATCCGGCCCACGACCTCGCCGGCCACCGTCACCGAGGCCTCCGTCACCCGCTGCACCACTGCCCGCACGGGTCCTCCCCCCCGGCCCCGACGGCAAGGGCCATCTGGCCCCAGCGCCCGTATTGACCCCCTACGGAGGGCCCGACGAGACTTGTCGGCCCATGTCGAACCGTACCGCCCCCCACGGTCGCACCGAGTTGGCCGCCGACGGCGAACTGCCGCTGCGCATCGCCTACCTCACCTACCGGGGCAAGCCCCATGTGGGCGGGCAGGGTGTCTACACCCGTCACCTGACCAAGGCCCTCTGCGACCTCGGCCACGAGGTCGAGGTACTGGGCGGTCAGCCCTACCCGGTGCTCGACCCCCGGGTCCCCCTCGTCGAGTTGCCCAGCCTCGACATCTACAACGACGCCTACCCCATGCGGCTGCCGCTCCCGTTCGAGATCAAGGGCATCGGGGACGCCGTCGAGGTGGCCACCTTCGCCGCCGGTTCGTTCCCCGAGCCGCTGGCCTTCTCGGTGCGGGCCTGGCAGCACCTGCGGCACCGGGTCAACGACTTCGACCTGGTGCAGGACAACCAGTGCCTCGGCTACGGCCTGCTGGCCATGCAGCGCGAGGGGCTCCCGGTGCTGGCCACCATCCACCACCCGATCACGGTGGATCGACGCCTCGAGATGGAGCACTCGGAGACGGCATGGAAGCGGTTCTCCAAGGCGCGGTGGTACTCGTTCACCAAGATGCAGACCCGGGTGGCCACGCGCATGACCCGCGTCATCACCGTGTCACAGAACTCGATGGCCGACATCCACGCCGACCACCATGTCGACCTCGACCGACTGCACGTCGTGCCCGTGGGCGTCGACCAGGACCTGTTCCGTCCCCTCGACCACGTACGTCGCATCCCGGGCCGACTCATCACCACCGCCAGCGCCGACGTCACCATGAAGGGTCTGCGCTACCTGCTGGAGGCCATCGCCAAGTTGCGCACCGAGCGCCACATCGAACTGGTGGTGATCGGACGCCTCAAGGAGGGCGGCCCGTCGGCGCGGATCATCGACGAGTTGGGCCTTCGCGACGCGGTCACCTTCATCACCGGTGTACCCGAGGAACGCATCATCGAGTTGTACTCGGAGGCCGAGGTGGCCGTGGTGCCGTCGCTGTACGAGGGGTTCTCCCTGCCGGCCATCGAGGCGATGAGTTGCGGGGTGCCGCTCGTCGCCACCACCGGCGGTGCGCTCCCCGAAGTGGTGGGCACCCACGACGAAACGGCACTGCTGGTGCCACCCGGTGACAGCGACGCGATGGCCGCCATGCTCCGCATCGCCCTCGACGACGCCGACCTGCGGGCCCGCATCGGTGCCGCCGGGAGACAGCGGGTGATCGACCGGTGGACGTGGCGCCACACGGCCGTGGGAACGGTCGAGCACTACCGCGCCCTGCTGGCCGAGACGCCCCACATCCAGATGCGTCGACCCGGCGGCGCGGCCGCCGCTCCCCGCTTCCGTCACCGTGAACGGGGCGCATGATGCTGACCGCCGATTACGACCGACTCGGGCTGCGTCCCGGTGACCGTCTGCTCGATCTCGGGTGCGGATTCGGTCGCCATGCGTTCGAGGCCCTGCGCCGCGGCGCGCGGGTGGTGGCCTGCGACATGGCCGTCCCCGAACTGCGCTCGGTGCTCGACACCGCGGCCGGCATGCGCGCCGCTGGCGAGATCGCCCCGACACTGTCGTGCACGGCGGTGAACGGCGACGCCACGCGTCTCCCGTTCACCGATGGATCGTTCGATCGCATCATCGCCTCCGAGGTCATGGAGCACGTCGCCGACGACGACGCCGCCCTCGCCGAGTTGACACGTGTGCTGCGGCCCGGCGGCACCATCGCCATCACGGTCCCCGCCGAACTGCCGGAGCGGATCTGCTGGCGACTGTCCGACGAGTACCACGCCCCCAAGGTCGAGGGCGGGCACGTTCGCATCTACTCGCGCCGTTCGTTGATGACCAAGATGCGCGAGGCCGGCCTGTTGCCCGGCGGCTCCCACCGAGCCCACTCGCTGCACACGCCCTACTGGTGGCTGCGCTGTGCCGTCGGACCTCAGCGCGAGGACGCCCGCGCCGTGCGCTCCTACAAGCGACTCCTCGAATGGGACATCGTCGAGGCCCCTGCCGCCACCCGCATCGCCGACCGTGTGCTCAACCCTGTCCTCGGCAAGTCCCTGGTCGTCTACGCCGCCAAGCCCGTCACCCACCGCTCGGGTGCACGGGCCGAACTCGCAGGAGCCATCGTCCGATGAACGAGATCCCCGCCGTCGACGACATCATCTCCGCCGAGCAGGTCCGCGCCACCGCCGAGGCGATCGCCGAGTGGCAGCTGCCCGACGGGATGATCCTGTGGTTCCCGGGCGGCCACTCCGATCCGTGGAACCACACCGAGGCGGCCATGGCCCTCGACCTCGCCGGTCTACGCGCCGAGGCCGAGCGGGCCTATCAGTGGCTGGCCGACGTGCAGCGGCCCGACGGGTCCTGGCACCAGTACTACCTCGCCGACGGGATCGAGCAGGACAAGTTGGATGCCAACACCATCGCCTATGTGGCCGCCGGCGTGTGGCACCACTGGCTGGTGGCCCGCGACGCCGGGTTCGTCGAGACGATGTGGCCGGTCGTCGAACGCGCCATCGACTTCGTGCTCGATCTGCAGACCCCCCGGGGCGAGATCCTGTGGGCCCGACACGCCGACGGCACGCCGTGGTCGTTCGCCCTCCTCACCGGCTCGTCGAGCATGTGCCACAGCCTTCGCTGTGCGATCGCCATCTCCGAACTGCTGGGCCGCGAGCGACCGGACTGGGAACTCAGTGCCGCCCGGCTGTCGTGGATCGTGCGTCAGCACTGCCTCGGTAACGCCCCCGACGCCTTCGCCCCCAAGGCGCGCTGGGCCATGGACTGGTACTACCCGGTGCTCGGCGGGGTGCTCACCCGGGCCGAGGCCACCGCCCGCATCGAGGAACGACGCGACACGTTCGTGGTCGAGGGTCGCGGCGTGCGTTGCGTGAGCGATCGGCCGTGGATCACCGCCGCCGAGACCTGCGAGTTCGTGATGGCCGAACTGGCCATCGGCCGGCGCGATCGGGCACTCGAACTCTTCACCTGGGCCCAGGCCTTGCGCGACACCGATGGCCACTACTTCACCGGCGTGGTGTTCCCCGAGGAGATCCACTTCCCGGCCGATGAGCGCACCACCTACACCGATGCCGCCATCGTGCTGGCCGCCGATGCCCTCAGTCGCACCTCGGCGGCATCCGGTCTGTTCATCGACCACGACGCGCTCCCGCCCCTCGTCGACCTCGACATCGCCCTCGACGAGCGACTCGACTGAGCGTCAGTCCGTTCGCCGCAGCACGCGCAACGACCCGGTGGCCGACACCTCGGTGAAGACACCGGACTCCAACGCCCGGCAGTAGATCTCGTAGGGCGGGCGTCCGCCGTCGGCGGGATCGGGGAACACGTCGTGGATGACGAGGAGTCCTCCCGGCTCCACCCACGGCGTCCACATCTCGAAGTCGCGGTGGGCCGGTTCGGTGCCGTGCCCTCCGTCGATGAACAACAACGACAGCGGGATCCGCCAGTGCCGTCCCACCGTGGGCGAGTCACCGACGAGGGCGACGACGCACGGTTCCAGTCCGGCCTCGTGCACGGTGCGCCGGAACCGGGGCAG
>VERC01000288.1 GCA_018882825.1 Acidimicrobiia bacterium
CGCCCCTCCCGTCACCATCACCTTCCTCGGGGGACTGGGCGAGATCGGGCGCAACTGCGCTGCGGTCGAGGTCGACGGCTCGATCATGCTCGTCGACTGCGGCCTGATGTTCCCCGATCTCGACATGCTGGGGATCGATCTCGTCCTCCCCGACTTCACGTGGTTGCGGGAGAACGCCGACCGGGTGATCGGATGCATCGCCACCCACGGCCACGAGGATCACACCGGCGGTCTGTCGTTCCTGTTGCGCGAACTGTCCTTCCCCATCTACGGGTCGGCGTTGACGCTGGGACTGGCCCGTAACCGCATCGAGGAGGCCGGGCTCCTCGACCGCACCGAGTTCATCCCGGTGGCCGACGGTGAACGTCGACGCATCGGCCCGTTCGACGTCGAGTTCATCCCGGTCACCCACTCGGTGCCCCATGGCATCGCCACTGCGTTCCACACCCCGCAGGGCGTGATCCTCCACACCGGCGACTTCAAACTCGATCTCACGCCGGTGGATGGTCGCCTCACCGATCTGGCCCGCATCGGATCGTTGGCCTCCAACGAGGGGATCCGACTCCTGCTGTCGGACTCCACCAACGCCGAGGAGCATGGACACGCCGCGTCGGAGACGAGCGTGGGCGCCGTGCTCTACGACCTGTTCCACCGCTACGAGGGTCGCCGCATCATCACCACCTGCTTCGCCAGCCACATCCACCGGGTGCAGCAGATCGCCGACGCCGCCATCTCCTTCGACCGCGTCGTCGCCACCATGGGCATGTCGATGAAGAAGAACGTGCGCATGGCCCGCGAGATGGGACTGCTCACCATCCCCGAGTCGCGACTCGTCGACATCGCCGATGTCGGTGACCTGCCCCCGGAGAAGGTGTGCATCATCTCCACCGGATCACAGGGTGAGCCGATGTCGGCGCTGGCGCTGATGGCCGCAGGGGAGAACCGCTGGATCGAACTGGGTGACGACGACGTGGTGATCATGAGCTCGCACCCGATCCCGGGCAACGAGACCGACGTGAGTCGAGTGATCGACGGGCTGGTGCGCAAGGGCGCCGAGGTCGTGCACTCGGGGATCTCCGATGTCCATGCCTCGGGGCACGCCAAGGCCGAGGACCTGAAGATGTTCCTGTCCATCGCCCGGCCCGAGAACTTCGTGCCCGTGCACGGCGAGTACCGCCACCTCGTGGCCCACGCCCGGCTCGCCCGCCAGATGGGTGTGGCCGCCGACCACGTGCTGGTGTGCACCGACGGCGACCGGATCGTCCTCGATGACGAGGGCATCCGCCGGGTCGGCCAGGTGCCGGCCGGCTACCTCTACGTCGACGGCATCCTCGGTGACGTGGGCACGGGCGTGCTGCGCGATCGTCGGGTGTTGGCCGAGGAGGGCGTGGTCGTCGTCATCGTGGGCGTCGACATCGCCAACGGCACCACCATGATCGGGCCGGAGATCATCACCCGGGGCTGGGTGCACGCCCCCGAGGCCGAGGAACTGCTCGACGAGTGCGCCGATCGGGTGCGCCAGGCGGTGGCCGACCTGTTCCGCAGCGGGAGCCCCGACATCGAGAACGTGCAGCGGGTGGTGCGTCGGGCCGCCGGGCGCTTCGTCAACGAGCGCACCAAGCGGCGCCCCATGATCGTCCCCGTGGTGATGGAGGCCTGAGCGGAGGCTCCGTTTCGCCGGACCCCCGGCGGCCCCGTACCCTCTGCCCATGGCCGAACAGCCCGTCGTCCTCCGTCCCTCGCCGTCACCCCGGGCGGTCCTCACGTCCCCCGAGGCCCGCGCCGCCATCCGGGCGGCCGGAGTGGCCCTGCTCGACGAGCGGCGTCAGTTGACCCTCGAGGAACTGGCCGTGCTGGCCGATGTGCCCGACTCGGCGGTGCCGGCGCTGGCCTCCCTGGCCCACGAGGTGCGCCTCGAATGGTGCGGCGACACCGTCGAGGTGGAGGGGATCCTGTCGGCCAAGACGGGCGGATGCCCCGAGGACTGCCACTTCTGCAGCCAGTCGGCCAAGTTCGAATCGCCCGTGCAGGCCATGCCGTTCCTCGACACCGCCGACGTACTGGCCGCCGCCCGCGAGACGGCCGAACTCGGGGCCACCGAGTTCTGCATCGTGCTGGCCATCCGCGGTCCTGACGACCGGACGATGGATCGCATCTGTGAACTGGTACCGCTGGTGGAGCAGGAGGTGGGGATCAACGTGGCGGTGAGCGCCGGCATCCTCACGGAGGAGCAGGCGGCCCGCTTCGCCGAGGTGGGCGTGCACCGGTACAACCACAATCTCGAGACCTCCGAGTCGTACTTCCCCAACGTGGTCACCACCCACACGTGGGCCGAGCGGTTCGACACCTGCCGGATCGTGCGCGACCACGGTATGGAACTGTGCTGTGGCGTGCTGCTGGGCATGGGCGAGTCGGTCGAACAGCGCATCGAACTGATCGGCCAGTTGCGCGACGTCGAACCGGCCGAGGTGCCGCTCAACTTCCTCAACCCCCGACCGGGTACGCCGTTCGCCGGTCTGCCGCTCACCGAACCGCTGGAGGCGATCCGCTGGATCTCGTTGTTCCGCCTCGGTCTGCCCTCGGTGATCCTGCG